>JBFHGI010000169.1:0-5622 GCA_041583175.1 Pseudorhodobacter sp.
ATCAGATCCGGCGCATAGCCGTTGCAAGGCGTGATGTGCAGCGCCACGGGCAAGGCGGCATCGCGGCGCAGATCGGGCATCGTGCCGCTTGCCACCAGCTTGCCCTTGGACAGGATCAGCAAGCGGTCGGTGCGGGCCTCTACCTCGGTCAGGGCGTGGCTGGACAAAAGGATCGCGGCGCCTTCGGCGGCAAGCCCGTCCAGGAGCGCATAGAAATCGCGGCGCGATACCGGGTCTAGGCCGGAGGTCGGCTCGTCCAACACCAGCAGTTTCGGGTGGCCGATCAGCGCTTGGGCAAGGCCGACACGCTGGCGCATGCCTTTGGAATAGGTGCCGATCCGGCGTTTGGCGGCATGACCAAGACCGACCCGGTCCAGAAGACCCATCGCCTGACCGGGGCTTTCGCCGCGCAGGCGCAGGTAATGGGTGATTTGTTCCAACCCCGTCAGCGCCGGGTGGAAGGCGGTGTTTTCCGGCAGATAGGCCACCTGCGCGCGCGCTTCGGCACTTCCCGGTGCCGCGCCGCAGACTATCACATCGCCTTTATCGGCGGCGATCAGGCCAAGGATGATTTTCATCATCGTGGATTTGCCCGCGCCGTTATGGCCCAGCAGGGCCACGCGTTCCCCCGCCGCGACATGCAGCGACACATCCGACAAGGCGGCCAGCCCGTCGAAGGTCTTAGTGAGATGAGAGATCGTTAATGTCGAAGTCATCTTGCAGTCCTTTGGCCCGGTTTTCAGCAGCCTCTAGGGCCATTTGGGCATAGGTTGGGGGGACGGCGATCACAGGCGGGGCCATCAGCGGAAAGCTGTCGACCACACCACCCGGAAGCGTCGCGGGAAAGCTGGATTGTGACCAGCGCACAAGCTGCACAGCGGGCGAGCCCGTCAGCAGTCGCGCGGCGGGTTGCGACCAGAGGATATGATCCATCAGGTCATTGGGGCGGAACGGGCTATCGGCAATCGCGTCGCCATTCAGGTCAAACCCCGGATGGTCGGACCAGAAATTGCCGCGGCCCTCAAAGCTCCATTCCACATCGCGGGTGCCGACGTATTTTACCTGCTCGCGGTTGCCGGTAAAGCCGTTGCCTGTCAGCACATTGCGTTCGGAGCCTGCGGTGAAATGGATGCCGATGTCGCAGTTTTCAAAGCGGTTGTTGTAGATCAGGTTCTTGTGGGCGTTATAGATGAAGGTGCAGCGGTCGGTGCCAAGCTGCGGCTGGCCATCGGCGCGCGGGGCCATCCAGCCCAGCACCAGATTGCCGGAGATATCGGAATTGTTGGTATAGTTCAGCATCACGCCATGGCTGCGATCGCCAAGGCTCAGGTTATCCTTGGCGACCACGCGATCGGAAAACATCAGCGCATAGCCCAACTGGTTGCCGATAGAGATATTGCCCGAAACCTCGGAGTCGTTGGTATACATGTAATGCACGGCAAAGCGCAGGTCGCGGAACAGGTTGCCGCGATAGATGCCTTTGCGGGAGGTGTTCGAGAAAATGCCATCGCGGCCCCAGCGCACGGTATTGCCTTCGACCAAGGCACCCGGCGCGTTCCAGACATAGATGCCGTTCCCGCGATCATTCACGCGGGGCTGGCGGGTGCCTTCGATGGTGTTGCCGCGCACGATGGCATCATGGCCGCCGTGAATATCGACGCCGTGCAGATTGCCGAGGACATGGGTGTTTTCGATCAAAGCGCGGTCGGCGCCTTTGACGATCTTGATCCCGGCATCAAGGTCCTGGCTGTTCATGCCCGACCCCGTGACAGTCACACCGATAATTGAGACATCATCGCCGGTGATTGTGACGGCCGTGCCTTGGCCCAATCCGTCGATGATGGCTGAAGCGGGACCGCTGAGGGTAAGTGAACGATCAATCACAATTGGTCCGGCATAGGTGCCCGGTTGCAAGATCAGCACATCGCCGGGGGTGGCCCCGGCGATGGCATTGGCAAGCGCGCCCTGCCCCGGCGGCACAGCCACATCCCGCGCCAAAGCGGGCGATGCAGCCATGACCAGAAGGAGAAGGGCGCGCAACATGGGTTTAGGCCCCTTTCGGTTCAACGAACATCCGGCCGCGCATTTCCATGTGAAGCGCGTGGCAGAACCACTGGCAATAGTACCAGTAAACACCCGGCTGGGCAGCGATGAAGGTGACCGAGCTGGTCGCCTGTGGCCCGATTTCCATCGCGACACCGTGGTTGCCCATGGTGAAGCCGTGAGTCAGATCGTCGATGTCATCAAGGTTTGTGACGATTACCGTGACCTCATCGCCCTCTTTCACGGTGAAGCTTTCAATCGCGAAGTTCGGTGCCTGTGAGGACATGTAGACGCGCACCTTGTTGCCATCGCGAATGACGGTATCCTGATAGTCATCCAGATCAATGCCATCAGCTTCGGCCTGTTTGCGAGTCTCGGCCCACATCGGGTCTTGGCGGTTCCAGACCGACAGCGGGTTCACCTTGGACGGATCAACGATGATACTGTCATGCGGTTCAGCGAAGGTCGGGCCGTCATGGATCAATGTCAGCGTATCGCCATCAATTGCGAACAACTGTTCATTTTCTGGCTTCAAGGGGCCGACGTTCAGGAAGCGGTCCTTGGAAAACTTGTTCATCGTCAAGTAATACTTGCCGTTGGCATCCAGGGTTTCGCCCATCGCGGTGGAGTTGTGGCCCGGCTGATAATGCACATCGGTTTTCGACCGGATCGGGTCCACCGCCTCGCCGTTATAGGCTTTGATCGCGTCCTCGATGTTCCAGCGCACAACCTGGCTGTCAAGGAACAGCGTGGTCATGGCGTTGCCGGTGCCGTCAAAGCAGGTGTGCAGCGGGCCGAGGCCCAGTTCCGGTTCGGCAACCACGGCCGAGCGCGGCTCTGCCTCGTCGTTGAACACGGCTTCCAGCTTGCGTACGTCGATCACCGAGACGGTAGGCGACAGCTTGCCCGCGATGCACAGGTGAATCTTGTCCGGCGCCATGTTGCAGCCATGCGGGTTGTTCGGGATCGGGATGTAGCGGGTGTATTTCTTGTTCTTGCCCTTACGCCCGTCGATCACCTTGACGCCGTTCAACTCGATATAATCGCCCGCCGCGATGCCTGCCTCGATCTCGGCGATGTTATAGACGACAACGTGATCCATATCGGCTTCTGTCATCTCGGGCAGGGTCATCCCCATTTCCGAGTTGTAGCAGGTAGAGAAGGCGTATTTGCCTTCGTAGTCGGCATCGGTGTTATCAAGGTTGCCCGTCACCATGACCTGCCACGCCACGGTCATATCGTCGGCATTCAGCGCGGTGTAGAAGTTTACATATTCGCTCGGCTCGTCGAGGATTTTGCCGTCATTCACCATCGGCACTTCGTCTTCGCCATTGCAGAAGACGTAGTTGGTGCGGGGCCAGCGTTGCGGGCGCAAACCGTGGATACCTTTGGCGTTTGGAATCTCGGTAATCTTGTCGCATTTCATCACATCGCAACGCACGCGGGCCACGCGGGTGTTGGCCTTGTCGTTCATGAACAAAAAGCGGCCGTCATAGGTGCCTTCGGTGAACGACATATGAACGTGGTGCAAATCGCCGTTGCGCGGAAATTCCAGACCATTGGCGGCCAGATAGGCCTTGGTTTTCGGCAACAGACCCTCGGTCAGGATGTTCTACGACTCATTGGTGATGCCCCAACCGGTTGCCGAGCAGATGTTGAACACCGGCACCCGCATGAATTCCCGCATGGAGGGGATGCCGAGGATGCGCATCTCACCAGTCTGACCCGAGGACCAGAAGCCGTAGTATTCATCCAATTGGCCGGGCGCGACATTCGCAGCTTCTGAGGCATGGGCAGCAGTGGTGGCGGCGACAGTGGCCCCACCCAAGGCACCGCCTGCCAGAATGGCGCGGGTGCCAAGCCCGCCAGCAAGGGCGGCGCCACCAGCCGTTGCGCCCAGAAGGCCGCGGCGGGTCAGTTTCATTCCAAGATCGTCAGACATGATTAGTCCTTTCGGTTCAGTTAGGATTTGAGTTGGTTCGGGTGCCCCATGAATCCGCGACCGGGGTTCGGGCCAAGATCGGGCACCTCCCCCACTTTTTCGCGGCGTTTCATCTTCTTGATGACAACGGGGCAGGTGGTTTTGGACTGGTACAGAACCTGACAATGCAGGCAGTTCACGCACTCGTTGGGGTTAATCTCACCGGTGGGGTGGATGGCTTGCACGGGGCATTGATTGGCGCAGGTCTGGCAGGGGTTGCCACATTCCTTGTAGCGCTTCAGCCAATCAAACATCCGTAGACGGGCCGGGATGGCCAAGGCCGCGCCCAGCGGGCAGAGGTAGCGGCAGTAGAACCGCTCTACGAACAGGCCGGCGATCAGCAGGGCGGCGGCATAGGCCACAAAGGGCCAGGCGCGCACGAATTTCAGGATGATCGCGGTCTTGAACGGTTCCACCTCGGCCAGATGCTCGGCTTGTTCGATGCTCATGAGCGAGACGCCGAAGAGGCCCAGGAAGATCATGTATTTCAGCGGCCAGAGGCGTTCATGCAGGCCCCAAGGCAGGGTCCATTGCGGGATGTGCAGCGCCTTGGCGATACGGCTCAGCAATTCCTGCAACGCGCCAAAGGGGCAGAGCCAGCCGCAATAGGCCCCGCGACCCCAGAACAGCAGCGCGGCGGCCAGCGAGAACCAGAGGATGAAGGTCATCGGGTCGAGCAGGAAGGCTTGCCAGCTAAAGCCCGTGACCAGCGCGCCGAACAGCGCCATCAGGTTGACGACGGACAGTTGCGCATTGGCGTACCAACCAAGGAACACCAGTGTCACGGTCAGATAACCGATGCGGAACCAGAAAAAGGCGCGGGCATTGCGGGTGGCAAGGCCCTGGAAAAAGAACACTGCCGTCAACACACCCAACATGCCGATCAGCACGATGATCTCGGGCTTCTTGTCCAGCCAGATGCGTTTCCACAAGGCTTGATGGGCGGCATCTTCGGATTGTGTGGTGGCATCGGCCACGGCAGCAGACACTTCGGGCGCAGGTGGGGCCGCGATCTGGCGTTGGTATTGCTGCGGCAACTGATAGCCGAGGTCGAAGGTGGTGAACACCTTTTCGATTGCGCCCACCTCGCGCTGTACCAGAAGCTGGATGCGGAAGGGCTGCGTGGGGTCAAATTCGGCATCTGCGGGGATTTTGAACAGATCGGCCTCGTTCACCGCTGGCGCGTCATCTGGGGCCAGACGGTTGATGCGACGATGTTGCTTGTCGTGGAAACGGACGGACACATCATCCTGAATCAGCACGATCCGATCAAAGATGCCGCCGCGCACATAGCCCGAGCCCTTGAAGGAATAGATGCCTTTGCCGACAATCGCGATGGCATGCTCACCCTCGGCCAGCCATGTTCCGAGGTTCTCGGCCTCGGCATCGCCAAGCAGGCTGCGGGCGATTGCGGGTTGGGACACCAGCGCCACCTGCATTTCGATATAGGAGGTTTCGGGCGCTTCGGTCAACGCGCGTTGGGCGGCACGCGGGTCTTCCATCGCGGCAAAGGCGGCGTTGACCTGCCCCACATCCAAGGACATGCGGCGGATGGTGCCATCCCCTTCGAGCGTCATCCAGTCGGTTGCGGCTGTCGC
>JBFHGI010000170.1:0-5592 GCA_041583175.1 Pseudorhodobacter sp.
AAGAGCGCCGTTCGATCCACGGTCAGGCGCCAAGCTTTGCCGAGCAGTCGACTGCGACTGAAATCCTGGTAACCGGCATTAAGGTTATCGACCTTTTGGCACCTTACACCAAGGGCGGTAAAATTGGTCTGTTCGGCGGCGCAGGCGTTGGCAAAACTGTTTTGATCATGGAATTGATCAACAACATCGCCAAAGTACACTCGGGCGTGTCGGTGTTTGCTGGCGTGGGCGAGCGTACCCGTGAAGGCAACGACCTTTACCACGAAATGATCGAATCCGGCGTTATCGTTCCCGATGATTTGGAAAAATCCAAGATCGCGCTGGTCTACGGCCAGATGAACGAGCCTCCTGGGGCGCGTATGCGTGTGGCTCTGTCCGGCTTGACGCTGGCCGAACAGTTCCGCGACGAAACCGGTTCGGACGTTTTGTTCTTCGTGGACAATATCTTCCGCTTCACCCAAGCGGGTTCGGAAGTGTCGGCTCTGCTGGGTCGTATTCCTTCGGCTGTGGGCTATCAGCCGACGCTGGCAACCGACATGGGTGCCATGCAGGAACGCATTACATCGACCAAGAACGGTTCGATTACCTCGGTTCAGGCCGTGTACGTTCCCGCCGATGACTTGACCGACCCTGCACCTGCGACGTCGTTTGCCCACTTGGACGCGACGACCGTTCTGGACCGCTCGATCTCGGAAAAAGGCATCTATCCGGCTGTGGACCCGCTGGGTTCGACCTCGCGTCTGCTTGACCCGCTGATCATCGGTGAAGAGCATTACAAGGTTGCGACCGACGTGCAGCAGGTGCTTCAGCGCTACAAGTCGCTGCAAGACATCATCGCCATCCTCGGGATGGACGAATTGTCGGAAGACGACAAGCTGACCGTGGCCCGCGCCCGTAAAATCGAGCGCTTCCTGAGCCAGCCGTTCGACGTTGCAAAGGTGTTTACCGGCGCAGACGGCAAGCAGGTGCCTTTGGAAGAAACCATCGCCTCGTTCAAAGCGGTTGTCGCTGGTGAATATGATCACCTGCCGGAAGCTGCTTTCTACATGGTCGGCGGTATTGACGAAGTAATCGCCAAAGCGCAGCGCCTTGCTGCAGCAGCGGCATAAGGGGGCATCATGGCCGCGACTGTGCAATTCGACCTGGTGTCACCGGAAAAGCGGCTTGCCTCGTTTCAAGCGGTTGAGGTGCAGATTCCAGGCGCTGATGGCGACCTAACGGCGATGGAGGGGCATGCCTCCACCATCACCACCCTGCGTCCGGGGATTTTGAAAGCCATTGGCGCTGATCAAACCTTGGCCTTTGCAGTGACCGGCGGCTTTGCCGAAATCACAGCAGGCGGCGTTTCAGTGCTGGCAGAGCAAGCTGTCTCGGTTGATGATTTGTCTGGCACAATGCTGGACGGGATGATCGACCAGGCCCGTGAGCTTGCCTCCAAGGCGCTGCCGGAGGACAAGGATGCTGCGGAGAAGCTGGTGCAAGACATGATGGCGCTTCGCCACCACGAAAACCACTGATCCCAACACATTATGATGAAAAGGCCCCGCATGGTTCGGGGCCTTTTCTATTTGCAATACATTCAAACTTTCGCCGTTTTTGGCTTGTAGGCTCAAGCGAGCTATAATTACGGACTTAGGCAGATAGCTTTGGCTTGGACTGTGGCGAATTTAGTTCACTCCGCTCGCGATGCGCGATAGACCATGCTGAAATAGGACTTTTGGCGATGAAGAGATTTTCGGCCCATTCAATGGGCATTCAACAGGGCTCGCGTGTGCTGTTTTCGGATTTTGCCGATGACGGCGTCATGTGGACAGGGCAGGGCCCGCGCGAAAGCCGCCATATCGTGAGTTTCAAGGAAAAATTCGTTGGCGAACCGACGGTTATGGTGTCCATGTCCATGTGGGATATGGATCAGAAATCCAATTCACGCGCTGATATTTCGAGCGAGCAAGTGACCAGCGAGGGGTTTCATCTGGTGTTCAAGACATGGGGCGACACGCGCGTGGCGCGTATCCGTGCTGATTGGCTCGCCATCGGGCAAGTTGCCGATGAAGATCACTGGGAGTTGTATTGAAGCGGTAAGCCGGGTTTCACCGGTCGGATCCAATTGTAGTAGGGTGGGTGAAACCCAACGCCGCTCCTACCGGATATCAGCTCTATCAACCGCGATACATGCCCTCGTAAATCGGGCTCAGGGTTTCCGTTTCAAACAGTGAGGAAACCGAAGTCCCGTTCCAGATGTTCAAGATTGCTTGCGCAAACATCGGCGCAGTTGGAACGATGCGGATGTTCGGGCAGTTCTTGACCGCATCAGTGGGCGCGATGGAATCGGTGATTACCAGGGATTTCATCACAGAATTGGTCACCCGCTCTACGGCGGGGCCAGACATCACACCGTGGGTGATATAGGCGTGAACCTCTGAGGCGCCATTATCCAGCAGTACTTCGGCGGCCTTGCAAAGGGTGCCAGCCGTGTCGCACATGTCATCGACGATGATACATTTCTTGCCCGCCACGTCCCCGATCACCGTCATCTCTGCAATCTCACCTGGCTTTTCGCGGCGTTTGTCCACGATCGACAGAGGCGCATTGATCCGCTTTGCCAGTTCCCGCGCACGGGCGACGCCGCCGACGTCGGGTGAAACTACCATCATATCGCCCATGGAACCCTTGAATTGCGTCATGATATCCAGCGCAAAAATGGGTGAGGCATAGAGGTTATCCACCGGAATATCGAAAAAGCCCTGAATCTGTGCCGCATGCAGATCGAGTGTCAGCACCCGTTCTATCCCTGCTTCCACCATCATATTCGCGACCAGTTTTGACGAAATCGGTGTGCGGGCTTTGGTGCGACGGTCCTGGCGGGCGTAACCGAAATAGGGGATAACGGCGGTGATGCGCGCCGCCGAGGACCGACGCAGCGCGTCTGTCATGATCAGCAGCTCCATCAGATTGTCATTTGCTGGGTTCGAGGTGGGCTGGATGATGAACATATCCTCGCCGCGCACATTCTCGAACACTTCCACGAAAATCTCGCCATCGTTGAACCGCTCGACCCGTGCGTCCACAAGCCCGACCGACATGCCCCGATGCAGCGACATGCGTCGTGCAATAGCAGTGGCCAACGGCATATTGGCATTACCAGAGATCAGCTTGGGTTCATTGATGGTGGCCATGGGAGCGTCCTTTGAGGGATTCGGGCAGCGTTGACACCGCTTACCATCGGGCTAGGGTCTTGCAAACCTTGTGAAACGGAGAAGCAGCGAAATGGCCCATATAGATTACTACTTTGCGACGATTTCGCCCTATACCTACCTTGCTGGTGCGCGATTGGAGGCAATCGCGGCCCGTCACGGCGCGACCATTGCCTATAAACCGCTCGATATTGTCGCGCTGTTCGGGCGGACCGGCGGGCAGGCCCCGAAAGACCGGCATGAAAGCAGGCAGGCCTACCGGCTAACCGATATGCAGCGGCAAGCCGCGAAGCTGGATATGCCCCTGAACCCGCGCCCGATGTATTTCCCCACCAATCCCGCGCCGTCCTCTTATGCGATTATCGCGGCACAGGCGGCAGGGGGCGGCGATGTCGGAGCTTTGGTGCAGGCCATTACCCGCGCTTGCTGGGCCGAAGAAAAGAATGTCGCCGAGGATGATGTGATCCGCGCGGCGCTGGAGGCTGCCGGATTCGATCCGGCTTTGGCGGATAGCGGCCTGTTGGCAGGGGCGGAAACCTATGCCGCCAATCTGGAGGAAGCCGTGTCTCGTGGTGTCTTTGGTGCGCCGTTCTATATTGTGGGCGAGGAGAAATTCTGGGGTCAAGACCGGCTTGAGGATCTGGACCTGCATCTGGCTGGAAAGCTCTGATGCCCGAAGCGGTATTGGCCGGCACTCCGACCCATTGGCGCGTCTTTGGCCATGGCCCGACAGACGCGCTGGCGCTGCATTGCTCACTAGCGCATTCCGGCGCTTGGGCGGGGTTGGCAGCAGCACTTCCGGACGCAACCCTGACAGCACCTGATCTTCTGGGCCATGGTCGCAGCGGCGGCTGGGACGGGCGCGGCGACTTTCATGCAGAGGCCACGCGGCAGGCGATGGCCATGCTGGCGCGGATGCCCGAGGGGCCGGTGCATTTGATCGGGCATAGTTTCGGCGCAACCGTCGCCTTGCGGATGGCCTTGGAAGATCCGGAGCGCATCGCGAGCCTGATCTTGTTCGAGCCTGTGCTTTTTTGCGCGGCACGATCGGCTGACGCGGCCGCCTATGCTGCGCATCTGGCCAGTCACGCCCCTTTTGATGCAGCGCTGCGTGCTGGCAATATGCTCGCCGCCGCTGGCGCGTTTCAGGCGATCTGGGGCAGCGGGCAGCCGCTGGACAGCCTGCCGCCCGGGCCGCGCGCCTATATCGTTGACCGGATCGGGCTGATCCCGGCCCAGAATGCGGCGTTGCTGGAGGATGCCGGCGGGCTGTTGTCTTTCGGTCGGCTGGAGGCTCTGGGCCTTCCGGTCCTTCTGGCGCAAGGCGCGCAATCGCCGGCTGTGATCGATGTGATCAATACGGAACTCGCGCGGCGCTTGCCGCAGGTACAGCGCGCAGTGGTCGCAGGGGCGGGGCATATGCTGCCCATCACCCATGCTGCCGATTGCGCGGCTTTGGTCTCGTCATTTCTGGCAGAAACCTGCGACGCCTAACCCCGGAACGCGACCAGCAACGCGTCCACATCCTCCGGCGTGGTGTTCCACGCCGTCACCAGACGGCAGAGACCATCACCCATATCATAGTACACTGCCCCCGCCGCCTTGGCGCGGCGATGCGCGGCTTCCGGAAGCGTGACAAAGGCGATATTGGCCTGAACAGGGTGCCTGAGCTCAGCACCTTCGATTTCGCCCAACCCTGTCGCCAGCCGTAGCGCCATCGCGTTTGCATGGCGGGCAAGGTCCAGCCAATAGCCGCCTTCAAACCACGCTTCCATTTGTGCCGCGACGTAGCGCATTTTGGAGCTGAGATGCCCCGCGCGTTTGCGCCGCAGCTCTAGCTCCCATGATTTTGCAGGGTCGAAGAGAATGATTGCCTCGGCGCCCAAAAGCCCGTTCTTGGTTCCGCCCAGCGTCAGCACATCGACGCCCGCGCGCCATGTCAGATCGGCGGGGTTGGCATTGGTCGCCGCAAGGGCATTGGCGAACCGCGCGCCATCCAGATGGGTGCCAAGACCCTTCGATTTGGCAAGCGCGGTCAGAGCCGCCAGTTCGGCAGCAGAATAAGTGGTTCCGGCTTCGGTCACATTGGTCAGGCTGAGGGCCGAAGGTTGCACGGAATGAACCGAACCGCCGACACCCGCCAAAGCAGCGGCCAAAGTTTCGGGCGTCATCTTGCCATGCGCCCCCTCAACCAGCACAAGCTTTGCGCCGCCACTGAAAAACTCGGGCGCGCCACATTCATCCTCGGCGATATGGGCGTGACGGTGGCACAGAACGGCCCCGAAGGGCGGGGTATACAGCGAAAGCGCAAGGGAATTGGCGGCGGTTCCGGTGGTGACCAGAAGCACCTCGGCCTCCGGCGCCTCGAATATCTGGCGGATCTGCGCGCGCAGGCGGG
>JBFHGI010000171.1:0-5579 GCA_041583175.1 Pseudorhodobacter sp.
CCGATGGGGGTAGGCTCTAACCTCATCGTGCGGGATGGTGGCCTGCGGGCGGTGGTGATCCGGCTGGGGCGTGGGTTCAACAGCATTGAAGTTCAAGGGGATAGGGTGATTGCCGGGGCAGCGGCGCTGGATGCGCATGTGGCCCGCAAGGCCGCTGATGCGGGGCTGGACCTGACCTATTTGCGTACTATCCCCGGTGCGATAGGCGGGGCCGTTTGCATGAATGCGGGCTGTTACGGCCATTACACCGCCGATTTCATCGAGGACATTCAGATCATCACGCGCGATGGCCTGCAAAAAACCATTCGTGGCAAGGAGATCGGCTTTGGCTACCGCCAGTCAAGCTTGCCGGAGGGGGCGGTCATCATCTCCGCCACGTTCCGCGCTACAAGGGGTAACCCGCAGGAATTGCATGACAAAATGGCGGATCAACTGGCCAAGCGTGATGCGACACAGCCGACGAAGGACCGCAGCGCAGGCTCTACCTTCCGAAATCCGGCGGGGTTTTCCTCCACCGGGCGTGCCGATGATGTGCATGACCTGAAGGCGTGGAAGGTTATCGATGACGCCGGAATGCGCGGTGCGAAACGCGGCGGCGCGCAGATGAGCGAGATGCATTCCAACTTTCTGATCAACACAGGTGGCGCAACCGCCGCAGATTTGGAAGAATTGGGCGAAGAAGTACGAAAAAGGGTTTTCGAACAGACCGGAATAGCGTTAGAGTGGGAAATCAAGCGGATTGGCGAACCAGCCGCTAAATAACAATAAAATGGGCCGACAAAGGCCTTGAGGCAGTAAATATGGTAGGCATGTCGAGCGGGGCAGCCTCCAAAGTGGTCGTATTGATGGGTGGACCTTCCGCAGAGCGGGAGGTGTCCTTGTCATCCGGGCGCGAATGCGCGCAGGCGCTGTTGGAGGCCGGTTTTGAGGTGGTTTCGGTGGACGCCGGGGCGGACCTTTGCGCACGTTTAACCGAAATCAAGCCTGATGTGGTCTTCAATGCCCTGCATGGTCGCTGGGGTGAGGACGGGTGTGTTCAGGGGCTTTTGGAATGGATGCGTGTTCCCTACACCCATTCCGGTGTGCTTGCCTCTGCCCTCGCGATGGACAAGGAAAAAACCAAGGCGACGTTCCGCGCGGCTGGCCTGCCGGTTGTCGCCAGCGTTCTGGCCGCCAAGGATGACGTGTGCAAGCGCCATGTCCTGCCGCCACCCTATGTGGTGAAACCGAATAACGAAGGCTCCTCGGTCGGGGTCTATATCGTGCATGAAGCGGCGAATGCGCCGCCGCAGCTATCGGATGAAATGCCTGCTGTGGTGATGGTGGAAACCTATGCGCCGGGGCGGGAGCTAACGGTTGCCGTGCTGGGCGACCGTGCTCTGGCGGTGACGGATATCATCGTGGATGGCTGGTATGACTACCACGCGAAATACTCGGTCGGTGGGTCCCGGCATGAGATACCGGCCAATATTCCGCACGATATTGCCGAGGCTTGCAAGGATTATGCCCTGCGCGCCCACCGCGCGCTCGGGTGCCGTGGGCTGTCGCGCACCGATTTCCGCTGGGATGAGGCGCGCGGTCTGGACGGGTTGATCCTTCTGGAAACCAATACCCAGCCGGGCATGACGCCGACCTCGCTGGCACCGGAGCAAGCCGCCGCTGCCGGACTGTCTTTCCCTGATCTGTGCCGCTGGATAGTAGAGGATGCCTCATGCGACCGCTAAGCGCCCCAAGCCGCCCCAATCGCAACGCCGCCCCGCGCCGTGACCCGGCCCCCAGCCGCATTGCCTACCGGATGCAGCGCCTGTGGCTGACGCCTGCCATTCGCACGGCCTTGCGGGTTGGTCTGCCTGCCTTTGTGCTGAGCTTTGGCGTCGGCATCTACCTTGCTGATACCGAGCGGCGCGAGGCACTTGGCTCCGTCTATACCGACCTGCGCGAGAAGGTGAAAAACCGGCCCGAATTCATCGTGAACCTGCTGGCGATCGAAGGCGCTTCGCCGGACCTGTCGGAAGCGGTGCGCACCACTCTGGCCCTGCCTCTGCCGCAAAGCTCGCTGGATCTGGATCTGGAAGCCGCGCGCGCCCGCATCGCGACACTGAACGCGGTGGCGGATGTGAATGTGCGCGTGCAATCCGGTGGCATCCTGCAAGTCTCCATCACCGAGCGGGAACCGGCTTTCGTCTGGCGGGATGCCGCGGGCCTGTGGCTGGTCGATGAAACCGGCACCCGCGTGGCCGAGATTGAAGATCGTAACGACCGCGCCGACCTGCCGCTGATCGCGGGGGAGGGGGCGGACAAAGCCATCACCGAGGCCAAGCAAATCCTCACCGCCGCCGGCCCGCTGATCCCGCGCCTGCGCGGTCTTGTGCGCATGGGAGAGCGGCGCTGGGATATCGTGCTGGACCGTGACCAGCGCATCCTTCTGCCCGTCAACCAGCCGCTTGCGGCACTGGACCGGTTGATCGCGCTGGATCAAGCGCAAGAGCTTCTGGCCCGCGACATCGTGGCGATCGACCTTCGTTTGCAAAGCCGCCCCTCATTGCGGCTTGCCCCTTATGCCTTGGCTGAAATGCGCCGCGCGCGCGGCATTATCCCTGCGGAGAACGACCTATGACCGATCTCTATCAATCCCAACGCGCCATGCGGAACATCCGGCGCGCTGCCATGCAGCGCGGGGTCATCGCGATCCTGGATATCGGGTCCAGCAAGGTGGGCTGCCTCATTCTGCGTTTTGACGATACCGAGGGCCTGCGGGAAATGGACGGTGTCGGTTCCATGGCCGGGCAATCCTCTTTCCGGGTGATCGGGGCCGCGACCACCCGTTCGCGCGGGGTGCGCTTCGGTGAGATCGCCGTGATGAACGAGACGGAAAGTGCCATCCGTACAGCCGTTCAATCGGCGCAGAAAATGGCCAATGTGCGGGTTGATCATGTGATCGCCTGTTTCTCGGGGGCCGAACCGCGCAGCTATGGCCTAGCGGGCGAATGGGATTTGCAGGACTCGGTCGTGTCCGAGCAGGATGTGGCCCGCGTGCTGGCTGCCTGTGATGTGCCGGATGTGGGTGAGGGGCGCGAGGTGTTGCATGCCCAACCCGTGAACTTCGCGCTGGATCACCGTTCGGGCCTTGGCGATCCGCGCGGGCAGATCGGCAACCGTTTGTCCTGCGATATGCATTTGCTGACGGTGGATGCCGCTGTTGTGCAGAACCTGATCTACTGCCTGAAACGCTGTGACCTTGAACTCGCGGGCATGGCCTCATCGGCCTATGTGTCCGGCATTTCGTCATTGGTCGAGGACGAGCAGGAACTGGGCGCCGCCTGCATTGATATGGGTGGCGGGGCGACCGGTATTTCCGTGTTCATGAAAAAGCACATGATCTATGCCGATAGCGTGCGCATGGGCGGTGACCATGTCACCTCGGATATTTCCAAGGGCTTGCAGGTGCCGCTGACCACGGCGGAACGCATCAAGACCAAATTCGGCGGCGTGCATGCCACAGGGATGGATGACCGCGAGATGATCGAGATCGGCGGCGACAGTGGCGATTGGGAAAAGGACCGCCGGCGCGTCAGCCGGACCGAGGTGATCGGCATCATGCGCCCGCGTGTCGAGGAAATTCTGGAAGAGGCCCGCGCCCGATTGGATGCCGCAGGTTTTGACCATCTGCCCAGCCAGCAAATCGTGCTGACGGGGGGCGGCAGCCAGATACCGGGGCTGGACGGTCTGGCCGCGCGCATCCTTGGCCAACGGGTCCGGCTGGGCCGCCCGTTGCGGGTACAAGGCTTGCCGCAAGCGGCCACCGGACCTGCGTTTTCCTCTGCCGTCGGCCTGTGCCTGTTCGCCGCGCATCCGCAGGATGAGTGGTGGGATTTCGACATCCCTGCCGAGCGTTACCCCGCGCGGTCTTTCAAACGCGCTTTGAAATGGTTCAAAGACAACTGGTAACCACAATATCCTGCCTATTTCCCGACATCCCGCGAAAAGCGGCGTGTTTTCGCCCATATTTTGTGGCGAAAGCACGTTTTTTTCGTGACCTTTGGGTTGGTTGTGGATAAGATTTATGAGATATCGGGACTGAAAGCGCTGGCTAAAGGCGCAGGGACACTCAAAGGCAGGCGGACTGGCAATGACACTTAATCTGATGATGACTTCGCAGCGCGAAGAACTGAAGCCTCGGATCACCGTTTTCGGTGTTGGTGGTGCGGGCGGCAATGCTGTCAACAACATGATCGATCAACAGCTCGAGGGTGTTGAGTTCGTCGTTGCGAATACCGATGCGCAGGCGCTCCAGCAAAGCCGCGCGAGTTCGACCATCCAGATGGGGCTGAAAGTGACCGAAGGTCTGGGTGCCGGTGCGCGCCCGTCGGTCGGGGCCGCTGCTGCCGAAGAAACCATCGAAGAGATTGTGGATCATCTGGCGGGTGCGCATATGTGCTTCATCACCGCTGGCATGGGCGGCGGCACCGGAACAGGGGCCGCGCCGATCATCGCGCAAGCCGCGCGGGAGTTGGGCGTTCTGACGGTGGGTGTTGTCACCAAGCCGTTCCAGTTCGAAGGCAACAAGCGCATGAAGCAAGCCGAAGAAGGCATTGAAGCGCTTCAGAAAGTTGTCGATACGCTGATCATCATCCCGAACCAGAACCTGTTCCGTCTGGCGAATGAACGGACCACCTTTACCGAAGCCTTCGCCATGGCGGATGACGTGTTGTATCAAGGCGTCAAAGGCGTGACCGACCTGATGGTGCGCCCCGGCCTCATCAACCTCGACTTTGCCGATGTGCGCGCCGTGATGGACGAAATGGGCAAGGCGATGATGGGCACCGGCCAGGCCGAAGGTGACAACCGCGCCGTTGAAGCGGCCGAGAAAGCCATCGCCAACCCGCTGCTGGATGAAATCAGCCTGCATGGCGCCAAGGGTGTGCTGATCAACATCACCGGCGGCTATGACCTGACCCTGTTCGAATTGGACGAAGCGGCGAATATCATCCGCGAAAAGGTCGATCCGGATGCGAATATCATCGTCGGTTCCACTCTGGACACGTCGATGGAAGGTTGCCTGCGGGTTTCCGTGGTGGCTACAGGGATTGATGCGAATATCTCGCAAGCAGAAGCGCCGGTAGCGCGTCGCTCGATGGCAGCACCGCTGCCGTCCAGCTTCACCGCGCCAGAGCCGAAAGTCGAGGCCCCGCGCCCCGCGCTGTCGGTTTCTTCGGCAACCATGGTTCAGCCTGCTCCGCAGCAGCGCCCGGCCCCGGTCGAAGACAAGGCACCGACCTTGTTCGATCGCGAAGCACCGGCCAGCACTGAGGTCGAGGTAGAAGAAGAAACGGCAGAGACGGATGATTTGCCGCTGCCCGCTTATCGTCCGCAACCCGCGCCGCAACCCCGCTCCATGACCGCAGCACTAGATTCGGATGCGTCGGAGTTTGTGGCACCGCGTCCGCGCCCGACCGGCACGCCTTCGCCGGAGGCGCTCGCGCGTTTGCAAGCCGCAGTGTCGAGATCCCCGATGCAGCAGCGCCCTGCAGCGCAGCCCGCAGCACAACCTGCTACCGCCCGGCCCGCCGCCGCAGCAG
>JBFHGI010000172.1:0-5551 GCA_041583175.1 Pseudorhodobacter sp.
ATCTGGTGCGGGTTGGCGTGACCAAAGCGATGACCGCATGGTGGAGTGCCGATAGCGGGCAATATTTGCCACCGGATATGCTGGTGATCGGCGTGGGCGGCGTGTTTTGCCCCATTCCACGGGGATCTGGGTCGCGCGAGGGGATTTGGCATCTGACCGAGACGGTTGCGCGCCCCTGGCAGCCCGAGGATGAGTAGTTTCTACACCTGATCCGACCCGATTTCGCAAGTTTTGCGCAGGCTTTGGGCCGATGTCTATGGGTTGTACCCGATTGGCCTAAGGTTGCTCAGAAGGTTTCAGGCCATTTGCCTGTCTCAGATGCATATTGAACTGCATTTTCGGGTCTACGTTTCGAGATCATGTTCTGCCGACTGAAACACTGGCACCGCATCGCAACCAGCTACGATCGCTGCGCAATACCTGCGATGATCAGCGTCAGCTCAATCCGATCATTCCGCAAACGCATGACACTTTCTCTCGGCAGGTTCTATGGGTAAGGGGCCGCGAAAGCCTTCGGCGCGATAGGGGCCGAACCAGGGTTGTGGCGCTTTTTCCTGTTGCGCGATGAGTGTCCCAATGGCCGCGTCTTCATCTGCGGGGCTTTCCAATTCCTGCAGATGCAGCCGATTGCCAAGACGCTTTGCCAGCTTGGCGAGGGTCTGGTTCTGCCGTGGGGTTCGGGCGGCCGTACCGCCAAACAGAAGTCCGGTGAGCTTCATACCATCCCACAGCACTAGATCCAGCGATACAAACCCTTGGTCTGCCCGGGTCGAAAGCAGGACGCCATCTTTGCGATCAACGCAGGTCAGATGGGCCGCAACCAAAGGGAGCAGCGTTGCAAAGTAACGATCTCCCGCCTCCGTGATATCTCCTGTGTCCTGGGGAGGAGCGGCGGCTTTTGCGGCGGCAAGCAGGTATCGCTCTATCCAGCGTGAGGCGCGGGCGGCAAAGGGCGGTGTTAAACCCTGTAAGCGATCCCGACATAGAAGCCGTAAATCCGCTCGATGGGTCAGCGCTGCGACAAGTGATGGCGGGGCCGACAGCCAGCCTGGCGTGTTCAACCGAATCGCTGGCATCCCTTGATCAATCAGCGCGACCTGTCGCCCCAGAAACCCCGGCGCATCTGGCCCCGCGACAGCGGCACAGGCAGCCCCCTCACGCTCCAAAGCTGTGAGAGGCGAGGATACCTTGCCGAATGTCACAAACATGGCGGGGGCTGCCACGGCCATCAGATATCCGCTTCAAGGATGTAAAGACCACCGGCCCAGCGATCCACGGAATAGACGATCCCTCGCTCATCGACGTAAATGTCATTCATCTGGGCGGTGGGCGCGCGTGAGCCTTCCGGACCGGGCGGAATGTAGTAGGCCAGTGTTTCCGGGCGGTAAGGGTCCGAGATATCATAGATCCGCACGCCGGCGTTGAAGAAACAACCGTAAATCACCTCTTCGCTTCGCATTGAGGGGCCGGGCCGGTTTTCGTGGATATTATGCGACCCAAAACGCCCACCCTTATGGCCGAACTCTTCCAGCGGGGGGAGGGGAAAGGTTGAAATCGGGATAAGATTATCCTCTTTTCGGGCGTCGACCATCCAGCTCAGCTTCGGCCAGTCTTCGGCGTCATCCTGAACGCATTCATCCGTCACAACCAGTAGATCGCGGTTCAGCAGCGGCATAACGGTATGGGTAAAACCCGGGTAGGGCGGGTGCGGGTTCCACGAGCCGACAACCTTGGGGTCCGACATATCCGAAATGTCGAGGATGAAGGCCCCCCCGTCAATATAGCCAAGATAGGCACGATCCGGGCGTTCGGGATAAACGTTCGCATTGTGCAGGCGGAAGGCATCCGGCCCGCGCAGGCTGTCCAGCGGCATAGGGCGCACCCGCTTTGGGGCAGGGGTTGCATCGCCTTTGCGCGTGCCGGGCATCCACCAGCGTCCTGCCTCGACCGGATGCGCCGGATCGCGGACATCTACGATGCGATAGATCTGGTCGTCGCGCGGGTGACGGGGCTCAAAATCTGCGGCCCCCGATGCGCAATGCACAAACTCGCCATCTGCAAACCATGCGCAATGCACACCGCGCGAATGCGGTCCGGACATATCAAAGAAGGAAATGGAACGTGGGTTTTCCGGGTTGGAAATGTCAAACAGCTCGATCCCTGCCGGCTTATCGCCTGGTACCGAAACCTGATAGCAAACCACCATCAGATTCCCTGTCACATCCAATGAGTTGGACCGCATCCGCTGATGCGGAAGATCAGTTTGGCAAATGATCCGCGGGTTGCGTGGGTCTGACACATCGACCGCGGTGAAATTCTTTGGCGGGCCTTCATGGGCAAGCCACATAATTCGGCGGCCGTCTGGCGCGATCTGCATCGCCATCCCTTCGCCCCCTCCGCCAAATCCGTTCAGCGTGTTCTGCGAAAGCAATGTCATATTCTTTGAAATCGCACCATCCATCAGCCACCTCTTCCCTTCCAAAGGAGATCATAAATTCATATACGAGGTAAAATATATAAATTATTGACTGTCAATTCATTTTCGATCTATGTTTTTTTACCTTCAGATGGAGGAGGTGACAAATTGCCGCAAGCTGAGCGGCGTTTAGATCAGGGAGGAACACTGATGCGTTTACCGTCGATTTCGACAGGGTTGGTTGCGCTTGCCGCAGCTTGGGCGACCGGGCCCGCCATGGCACAGGGCAGCTGGCCCGAAAAGCCGATTGAAATGCTTTGTGCAACTGATGCCGGTTCGGGGGCCGCCAACTGGTGTCTTCTGATGGGGGAATTGGTCGGTGCCGAGTTGGGCGTGCCGATTGAAGTCATGTTCAGGCCTGCTGGCGCGGGAAACGAGGCCGCGACCTATGTCGATGAACGTCCCGCGGATGGCTATACCTGGCTACAGGCCAACACCAGCTATGGCGGTTATATGAATCTGCCGACCTTCCGCCCGGACCCTATGAATTTCGAAGTGGCGGTCGAGGTGGAGAAGTTTCTCTATGTTGTCGCTGTAAATGCCAAGAGCCCGTATCAAACATGGGAAGATCTGGCTAATGCGATGCGTGACAGCGCGGATGCACCGATTGCAGTGGCCGCCAACAAACCTGGTTCGGCGCATCATCTTCACCTTGTAAAGCTTTTCGAAGCGGCGGGTTTGCCTTGGACCTATGTCCCCTATGACGGGGCAGGCGGCGCAATGCGCGACACGTTGGGCGGACACATTGATGTGGCAATTGGCCCGCCGGGCATCTGGCAGCCCCATGTCGAGAGCGGCGATGCCCGCTACCTTTTGCTGATCAATGAGGAAAGAGCAACAGCACCTGACCTTGCCGACATTCCGATCCCGTCCGATTTTGGGCTGAACTACCAGATGATCCATCAGACCCAAGGCGTGTTCACCAAGACAGGCACGCCAGACGAGATCAACACCCGCATCGGTGAGGCTTTCCTCGCGGCGACCAAAACCGACCGCTATGCCGAGTACCTGGCGCAGAACACCCATGTTGTCCCGAATGTCGATACCGACATAAAGGCAAACACGGCCCGGTTCAGGGAGCTATTGTCAACAATGAAGGTTACACTTCAGGAAGCAGGGCTTCTTTAACCCGCGACAATGTGGGCCCGGCGGGTTGCGCTGCCGGGTCTGCCATTTCACGAAAGGGTTGGCATGTTCACTGTCACTTTGTATCGGCGCTGGTTGAATTTCGGCGTCTTTGGGTTCTTCCTCGTACTGTCCCTCTTGGCCTATAGCGTAACTGGCAGCTTTCCCAGTCCGCTACTGCCCGGCTATCCCGGCGCGGCCATGTTTCCGCGTCTGACATTGATTGCGATGGGGACAATTTCGGCCTTTGGCATGTTGAAGGTCTTTTTGTCTGGGGGCGGTGCCAATGCGCAGGGCGAGATCACGCTGCCGCTGGGAAAATTTCTGGCAGTCGTGGGACTGCTTGTCGCCTTTACACTCTGCCTTAGCCAAATCGGCCTGGAAATATCGGTGTTTGCGTTGATCGCGGGAAGCCTTTGGTTTCGGAGCCGCAAGGTTGTCGTGCCTGTCGTCGCAGGGCTGATCAGCGTTGGCGTCGTTTATCTGATCTTTGTGCAGGCGCTTTCTGTGGGGCTGCCCTTGCTGTTTTTGCCGCGCTACTTGATGGGGTACTGAATGGATCTGCTTTCTCAACTTGCGCCGGCTCTTCTGACTGTCTTTGACCCTCTGACCCTGATGCTTCTGATCGCAGGTGTGTTTTTGGGGGTGTGTTTCGGCGTTTTGCCCGGTTTTGGTGGCAGTCAGGCCCTGGCGCTTCTTTTCCCGTTTTCGTTCTTGATGAGCCCGGAAGACGCGGTGATGTTCATGCTGGCGGTTTACTCTGCCGCTGAATATGGGGGCTCTATCCCGGCGATTCTGATCCGAACCCCCGGAACCACAGCGGCCGTCATGACCATTCTGGATGGTGCGCCGATGGCATCACAGGGGCGGCCACGGCGCGCCCTGACGATTTCGATCACCGCTGGGGTAACGGGGGGCATCCTGTCAACCTTCATCTTTATCATGGCGGCGTCCAGCCTGGCATGGGTGGGGCTTCGTTTCGGGCCGGGAGAGTTATTTGCCGTTGGTGTTTTCGGCCTGTCCATCATTGGTGGGTTTGTCGGCAGAGACCCGACCAAAGCCTTTCTTGGGGCAACGATCGGTCTGCTGCTGGCGACCATAGGTGACAGTTCCTTCGGCGGTACGCGCTTTGTTTTTGATCAGCCGTTCTTATACGATGGCTTGCCGCTGATTGTGATGATTGTCGCAATGCTGGCCGGACCAGAGGCTTTCCGCTTGCTGATGAGCATGCGCGACTTCACCGCCCCGATGAAAATTGCACAGATCGGCGCAGATGGCAAAGCTGCCGAAGACAGGTTCAGCTTTGCCGATTACCTGAAGCTGATGCCCACCTTTTTGCGGGGAACCGCGCTGGGTACGATTGTCGGGGCCTTGCCGGGGCCCGGGCCAACCATGGCTGCCGTCCTAGCCTATAATGAAGAAAGGCGCTGGTCAAAACGTCCCGAGAAATTTGGCACCGGCATCGCAGAAGGCATTGCCGCGCCAGAGGCTTCTAACAATGCGGTTGTGGCAGGCGCGCTGATCCCGGCCTTGGCTCTTGGGATCCCGGGGTCGGGCGCCATCGCAATCTTGCTGGGTGTTTTGGTTTCCAAGGGCATCACACCGGGCCCGCAGTTGTTTTCGGATGGTGGGCCGCTGGTGATGTCCATTTTCATCGGCCTGCTGATGGCCAATGTGATTTTGCTTGGCGTGGGCCTATTTGGCGCACGGCTGTTCGTCCCCATCTCGCGGGTTCACCCGGGGGTCCTGGCTCCATTCGTTTTGACGCTGCTGATAGTTGGTGTCTATGCATATGACAATTCTTTCTCGCATGTATGGATGCTGATCGTGCTGGCCAGTATTGCGTGGTTGCTGGACAAAATCGGCATGTCGACCTTGCCGATCATCCTTGGCTTCATCATGGGACCGATTATCGAGAACAACCTCGGCCGCGCGATGATTATCAATCGC
>JBFHGI010000173.1:0-5535 GCA_041583175.1 Pseudorhodobacter sp.
ATTGCCTTCTCGGATTGCGAATCGGGTCTATTGCGGCATTGCGGCCCGATTTCGCTGATCCCGACAAATCAAAGCGGCGAAATTGCGCCTAACTTACCGATTTTTGTGTGTTTTTCTGAGCACGGGGAGTTGACGAGTCATAGTGAGAAGATGCAACACAGCACATTAAAATGCTGCTGCGCAGAAAGGGAGCTTTGTTGTTTATGCATGGCAATTATGCGCTCAGCACCACACGCAAAAACTGGTAGAACACGCCAAAATCTGCAAATTCTGCTAAGTTTTTCGAGAATCGGAGTTCGGGAGTATCTATGTCGGTCCAGTCGGGACAAAACGCCAATTTTCCCCGCCGCGCTTTTTTGTCCGGCCTAGGGGGCATAGCCCTTCTGCACTGCAGCACGATGCTTACCGGCAGCGCTTTGGCCCAAACCGGGCCCGAACCGCAACCGCTGCCAGAGACAGCGGGCACCCCCTTCGATTTTGATATACTAACAGAAACCATGCGCGATCTGGCCAAAGCCGATCACACACCTGCCGCGAAAGCCGAAGGCTTCTTTACCGGTTTCAATTATGACGATTATCAGGCTGTTCAATTCAATCCCAAGCAAGCGCGCTGGGCCGGGCCACAAGCCGGGTTTCACCTGCATGCTTTCCACCTTGGCTGGTTGTTTGCAGAGCCGGTAACGATGTTTGAGATTGACGCCGGGATCGCCCACCCCATGGCGTTCCTGACAGATGATTTCCTGTATTACGACCGTGTCAAAGACCGCGTTCCAGCTCATGAACCCCTGCCCGGCGTGGCGGGTTTCCGGCTGAATGCACCGCTCAATCGCATAGATCGCTTTGACGAGGTCATTGCCTTTCTGGGGGCGAGCTATTTCCGCGCAGTCGGCCGTGGCAACGGCTATGGCTTGTCTGCGCGCGGCCTTGCCATCAACACTGGACTGGGCCGGCCCGAAGAGTTTCCACGTTTCTCGCGCTTCTGGGTCGAAAAGCCGGTACCGTTCGCCCGCTCTGTGACGGTCTATGCAGCGTTGGAAAGTGAAAGCTGCACGGGTGCCTACCGCTTTGTAATCAACCCGGGAGTGGACACAGTCATCGAGGTGACGGCGCGCCTGTTTTTCCGCAGCGAGGTGCAGCAGATGGGCATAGCCCCCTTGACCTCCATGTTCCTATTCTCGGAAAAGAACCGGGCGGCATTTGATGATTTCCGGCCCAATGTCCACGACAGTGACGGGTTGATCATTCACCGCCGCGACGGGGATACGATCTGGCGTCCGCTCAACAACCCTGTGCGCCTGTCGGAAAGCTGGTTTGCCGAGGAAAGCCCGAAATCTTTTGGCTTGATGCAACGCGACCGCGATTTTGAAAACTATCAGGACGCCGCCTCACATTACGAACGCAGGCCTTCGCTATTGATCGAGCCCCTGGGCGACTGGGGGCGTGGTGCGGTCCGTTTGGTCGAAATCCCCACCCAACAAGAAGTGAATGACAATATCGTCGCCTTTTGGGTGCCCGAGGCCAAAGCAACGCCAGGCGAGATGCAGGAATTTGCTTATCGCATGCATTGGGGCGCCTTGCCGGTTGATACGGCGGCGGATACCGCATTCGTCCTGGAAACCCGTGCAGGTGTTGGCGGTGTTTCAGGTGTTGAGAACAACGATGGCACTCGCAAGTTCGTGGTAGATTTTGCAGGTGGTTTGATGGCGTCTTTGCCAGCCGACGCCGAAATCACGCCCAAAGTTGCGATCTCTGGTGGCAGCATCGCCGTTCAGACCTTGTCCAAAATTGAAGGCCCGAATGTTTGGCGTCTTGTTCTAGATGTGTTGCCCGAAGAAGGGGAAACGGTGGAACTAAGCGCCCATGTCGCGGGTTATGGACGCAGACTTACCGAAAGCTGGTTGTATCAATGGGTGACCACATGACCTACCAATCGCAGTTCGTATCAGAAGTGGTAAAGCGGAGCGATGTTGCATCGCACGACTTCGCTCCCCCCCACGCACCGCTGTTGATGCCGACGCAGGTTATCCAGTCAAGTGAAACCCTCTGGTCTCGCGGCGCGGCGCCTTTGGTTTCTCTGGTGAATCTCTTGAAACACAGCTTCAGGCGCGCAGGTTAGTGCATGGCACACTCGACGGGTCCGTTGCAGAAAACGACCATCCACCGATCCGCTGGCGCGCGTTTTTTCGCGCTGTCTTCCAGTGTCTTGGCGGCAACTGCCGCAGGTATGGTGTTTGTGGTCTATGGATCGGTCGATGGTCTGACATTCATTGACGCTGCCCGAGCATTGCTGATCCTGTTGTCGACATGGTGGCTTGCCTGGGGTGCCGCGACCGCATTTCTGGGGCTGACCTCTCGACAGACCGCCGCCGCTTCGCATATGGATCAACCAATTCGGGGCAAGACCGTCGTCATTGTTCCTGTCTATAACGAAGATCCGGTCGCGACATTCGCCCGCATCGCGGCAATGGATGAATCTCTCTCCGCATGTGGCCGCCTGGCGCAGGTCGATTTTGCCGTGCTTTCTGACACTCGTGATGAGGCCGTTGCCGCAATGGAACTTGAATGGTTCAAGCGGCTGATAGCCCGTCAATCGGCGGCAGGCCGCATGTTCTATCGCCGCCGCGACAAGAACATCGGGCGCAAGGCAGGCAATATCGAGGAATTCATTACCACCTCGGGGGCCGCATGGGATTATGCCGTCATCCTAGATGCCGATAGCCTGATGGAAGGGGCCACACTTCTGGAGATGATCCGCCGGATGGAGCAAAACCCCGATCTGGGATTGCTACAAACCCTGCCGCGCGTCATCGGAGCACATTCAATCTTTGGCCGCGCGATGCAATTTGCGGCAGGCTTCCATTCCCCCATTTTCGCGCGGGGGCTTGCGGCGATGCAAGGCCGTTCGGGCCCATTCTGGGGCCACAATGCCATTGTCCGTATTCGCGCCTGGGCCGAAAGCTGCGGCTTGCCAACCCTATCCGGCCCTCCACCCTTCGGCGGCCATATCCTGAGCCATGATTCCGTCGAAGCGGCCTTGCTGGCGCGGGCTGGATGGGTTGTACGATTGGACGACGATCTAGAAGGCTCTTTCGAGGGCGGCCCCGAGAACATCATCGATCATGCCAAGCGCGACCGACGCTGGTGCCAAGGCAACCTGCAGCACAGCAAGGTCATTGGCGCCCCCGGCCTGTTGTTGTGGAGCCGCTTTTCACTGTTTCAAGGTATATTTGCCTATATCGCACCGCTGATCTGGCTCGCCTTTATCGCTGCCTCAATCGCCGCCATCCCCCTAGCGAGCGATCTGAACTACTTCCCCGAGGAGAATTGGCCCTTTCCAGTTTTCCCGAATGACCAGACCCCCAAAGCCATTGGCCTTGCACTTGGTATATTCGGACTTCTGGTCTTGCCAAAATTGCTGCTCGGTGTGGACGCGATAATAACAGGTCGCGCCAAAGGGTTCGGCGGCGCGGGCAAAAGCTTGCGCTCCGTGTTGGCAGAGCTTGCCCTGTCATCGCTGATCGCCCCTGTGCTGCTGGCGTTTCAAAGCCGATCGGTCATACAGGTCTTGCTGGGACGGGATGGCGGTTGGCCCCCCAACAACCGTGGCGACGGCGGATTGAGCCTTGGCGAAAGCTGGGCTGCCGGACATTGGATCAGCCTTTGGGGCATTGCAGGCATTGCCACCACGCAGTTTCTGGCGCCCGTTCTGACGCTTTGGTTGTTGCCGGTGACATTGCCTATGATGGCCGCGCCGCTCCTTATCTGGTGGACTTCACGTCCTGCATCAAGCCGCAGCTTTGTGGTTCCCGCAGATCATACACTACCGCCGGTTATGGCGCGAAATGAAGCCATCCTGACCTCTTGGGCCAATACAGGGGAGGCGAAAGTTGCCTGAGTCCCCCCATACGCGCGACCACCGCATTGACGTTTTTCGGGGCATCGCGCTGCTCATGATTTTCATCAACCACATCCCCGGCACGATCTGGGAGCATGTCACCTCGCGCAATTTTGGCTTTTCCGATGCGGCGGAAGGCTTTGTGCTGATGTCTGGTATTGCCGCAGGGCTGGCCTATGGCCCCGCCTATCTGAGCGGCACGCCAAGCCTCAGCGTAGCACTGCGCCCGTGGCGGCGGGCGGTGACGCTTTGGTGGGTGCATTGCGTGGTGATCTTTTGTGTTCTCGCATTGTTTCTTTTGACGATAGATCATTCCGGCATCGCGCTAATGGCGGAGCACCGCAACATCCTTCCTGCGGTCCAAGATCCGAAAGGCCTGCTTCTGCCGTTGATTTCACTAGGGCACCACTTTGCCTATGCCGATATTCTGCCGCTTTACGTCATCCTCATGATCGCGGCACCCGTTCTTTTGTTTGCCGCTGCACGTTGGCCCCGCTGGACGATGGCAGGCGCGATTTTGTTCTGGATCGGCATCGGGATGTTTCGGATCAAGATGCCGACTTGGCCCACCGATAACGGCTGGTCGTTTAATCCGCTCGCATGGCAAATCATTTTTGTGGCCGGATTGCTGACCGGCTTGGCAATGCGCCAAGGGCGGAGATTTTTGCCCGTAATGATTTGGCCTTTTCGCTTGGCCGTCAGTTTTCTGGTTGTCGCGGCCATCTGGGTTCAAGTTCCAGTCGTTGCCGAGTGGGGCGGGCACGGACTTTGGCTCTTGAACCAATATGCCGGGGTGCCTCATGTGTTCACATCATTTGACAAGAGTTTCGTGTTTTTACCTCGCCTCTTGCACATTCTGGCGCTGGCCTATGTCTTGAGCGCGGTGCCAGCGGTCAAACGTCTGTCTGCCCACCCTTGGCTTGCCCCGATCGCACTTCTCGGGCGCCATTCCCTGCCTGTCTTTGCAACGGGGTCCGTACTCGCCTATGCTGCGCAAGTCATAAAAGCCCTGCAACCTGCCTCGACAATCCTTGACACCCTATTGATCGTGATAGGGATCAGCCTTCTCTTTCTCGTGGCAAATCTGCGCGAAAAGCAGAAGGGCTCCGGAGGTCGGTTGTATTTGTTATCACATGGGTAGTTTCATCGTCGGGTAGCTGCCGTCGCGAAGGGTCCGCAATCTGGCGTTAGTGTGCCCCCTTGAAAGGAGCCGGATCAAGGAGCGGCGAAGATTCACCCACAAAAAGAACAACCGTTGCCTGAATTGCTCCAGCTTCCTAGAACCTACCTCCTTCAACATCTTCTATTTTGTATCACCCCAACCGGCGGGCACCGCGCAATGCGCCGGTTGGCGAATGGGTCCAGCCACCACGCAAAGCGTCTAAATATCTAGCGGGCTCATCAAGCCAACGCGCAAGTGAAACCTGATGCAAAGATTGCGACCTGCGCATCATTGATGCGTTACACCTACTCAAACCGGGTAGATTCCAAAAATAAAACGGGTTGGCAGTTTCCTACCAACCCGCGGAATTCTATGGTGAGCCGGTCGGGATCCGAACCCGAGACCTACTGATTAAAAGTCAGTTGCTCTACCAACTGAGCTACCGGCCCACGCTGCGTGCTACCTAGAAACTCTAGCG
>JBFHGI010000174.1:0-5521 GCA_041583175.1 Pseudorhodobacter sp.
AATGCCGCAGGCTCGCAAGTCTCTGAGGCCTTGGCAGCAAGGGCAGCGCTTGTGCTTTCAAGAGCGGCATATCCGGGAAGAATATGGTCGCGCACGGTTTCGGGGAAATCGGCGCTGGCTTGGGTGCCAAGTGCAGCGAGGGAGAGGGCGAGGAGAATTTGGCGCATTAGAGGCTTTCCAGGAAGGATATGAGGGCATCTCTATCGGTTTTTGTAAGCTGCGTCACGCCATCGCGCGCGGCTTGTGCCTCTCCGCCATGCCACAAGATCGCTTCCAGCAGTGAGCGGGCGCGGCCGTCATGCAAGAATTGCGTGTGGCCCGAAACGGCGGCGGTCAGGCCGATACCCCAAAGTGGAGGCGTCTTCCATTCGCTGCCCGAGGCGCGCCCCTCGGGGCGATTATCGGCAAGGCCGGGGCCCATATCGTGCAGCAAAAGGTCTGTATAGGGCCAGATCAGTTGGAAGGATTGCTCGGGTTGGTTCTTCAGCCGATTGGTCACATGCTTGGGTGTGTGGCATCCGGCACAATTTAGGGCGTGGAAGATCTCTTTGCCACGTAGAACATCGGGGGAATCCACTCCGCGCCGTTCTGGCACGCCAAGATTGCGCGAGTAGAAGGTCACGAGGTCAAGGCTTTGGGAATCCACCTCCAGCCCGTCGCGGGCATCCGGCTCTTGCCCGTGGGAGGCGCTGCGGCAGGCTTCTTGCGCAAGCTGACAATCGCCCCAAGGGTCGGTGTGCAGCGGAGTGGAAAGCCCCATATCCCCGCTGAACGCAGCGGCGGATTGCTCTTTCACGGTCGGTGCGCCCGCCTTTTGACCAAAGCGGCCCAGCATCGGCACACCGTATTCCACCGAGGGCACAATTTGGGCGCGGCCGGAAATGCCGTCACCATTCGCATCGTCAGGGTCTTGCAAAGCAAGGATATCGGCAGCCGGAATAGCCTCTAGCAAGCCAAGGCCGATCATCTGCGGCGCGATGCGCGGAGAAATCATGAGGTCCGCTGCAAAGGCCCCATTTCCCGGCGTGCTGATGCTATAACTGGGATTGCGTAGGGAAATAACGGCCCCATCGGCGAGGGTAACGGGTTCCTCGGTATAGGTAACGTCCATCTTTCCTTCGGCGGCAAAGCCGGGTGCAGCAAAATCCTGCAGCTGGCCGCCATAGGTTGGCTCTGGCTGTGTCGCAAGCCAGTCCTCAATCTCGGCGGGGGAGGAGCCGCCGGGGACGGAGAGCCGCAGAAACATCGAAATCCGACTGTCGTCCGGCCCCTCGGGCGGGTGGCCGCGCCCGTCTTTCAAATGGCAATCCTGACAGGCACGTGCGTTGTAGAGCGGGCCAAGCCCGTCTGACGCTTTGGTTGATGATGGAGATGCCACCCATGTTTTACGAAACAGCGCATTGCCCAGTTTGAAGTCCATCTCGTGACCGAAGGGCATATTGGCCGAAAACTGGCTGAAGGCATCGGTGGTATTGCGGGCGCGCACGGTCGCGGCCCCGGCGGGGTTGGCCTCGAACTGTTCGGGGGTGGTGAAATCAGTGGGCGGCGCAACAATTGCCGCCACTCTGGCGCTTTCTTTGGCGGTGCGGGGAATGACCGGCAAATGTCGGTCATCCAAAGTCTGGCCAAAGGCTGGCGCGGCAAAAGCAAGCAGGATCAGGGCAAAGCGCATAGGGATATGACCTCTTTGCCGCTGTAGTGACGTTAATTCCCGATGATTTCAATCGGAAATTAACGCGCCCGCCATAGATGCGACGACCTGCCGCTGGATCATTCGGCCTGATCAGCCGGTTTGGCATTGAGCATGCCGTATTTTTCTTCGCCGAGCTTGTCATAGAGGCCAAGCTGTGTTTCCAGAAAGTCGATATGGCCTTCCTCGTCGGCAATCAGCTCGTCAAACAGGCTGCGCGAGACGTAGTCCCCGACATCATCACAATGACGGCGGGCTTCAATGTAGAGAGTGCGCGCGTCATGTTCGCCTGCAAGGTCGCATTCCAGCGTTTCCCGCAGGGTCTGACCAATGCGCAAGCTATCCAGCTTT
The DNA here is from genome assembly GCA_041583175.1 of Pseudorhodobacter sp. GTDB lineage: Bacteria > Pseudomonadota > Alphaproteobacteria > Rhodobacterales > Rhodobacteraceae > Pseudorhodobacter. The sequence continues at coordinate 2,042 of JBFHGI010000174.1, forward strand.
TGCAGATTCGGATGGCCTTCCAGAAAGATGATGCGCGAAATCAACTTGTCGGCGTGGTGCATTTCTTCAATGCTTTCGGCGCGGCTTTTGGCGGCCAAATGACCATAGCCCCAATCCTCTTGCAGGCGGAAATGCAGCCAATACTGGCTCACAGCCGTCAATTCAGACCGCAGAGCAGCGTTTAGAAACTCGATAACTTTGGCATCACCTTTCATGGGTGTTTCCTCCTTGTTGGATATGACAGTCCTGGCTGGGGCGGCGCCTTGGCTTGGATGGAGGAAAAGTAGACCCCTACGCGGGGTCTGTCCATGGTCGGATGAAAATCTGCTCAAAGGGCGGCGCGGCGCGTGAGGCTATCCTGTTGCGCGCATCGGGCGCAAGCGGCGCGGAAGAACCGGAATTTCGCCAGAGCCGGGAACAGAAAAGCCGGCAGATTTGCGCATGGTGTCCAGAAACAGCGGCATGCAACCGCCGCAATCGGCCCGCTTGCCCAAGGCGTGGTAGACCTTTCCGGGGGTAATAACGGTGTCGGGGTCCGCCGCGCGCATCCATTCGACAGCGGCTTTGATCTCGTGATCGGTAATCGTCATGCAGTGGCAGACCATCATCGCGGCGGACCCCGGTTTGGTGTTACTGGAAAACAGCGTTCGGATTGTCGAGGCTGTCCGAGCCTTCAAAGTCGATCTTCGACAGGTTGAGCGCGGTCACAGCGCGGTCAATCGAAGCGGTTTGCGTGACAAGGGCATTCACGGCCCCCATGATCAGCGCCTCGCCTTCCTTATTGCCAGCTTCAAGCATCTGGTCATAGGAAAGCCCACCCTCGGCTGCCGCTTTGACCGCCCCAAGCGCCTGAACCGAGGCCGAAAGCTCTGCTTTCAACTGCGCATCGATTGCAGGGTCAGCTTCTGCGACCAGTTCCGAAAGGGAGGGGCCGGTCATTTCGGTGCCATCGAGGCGGGTATAGGTGCCGAGGTAGACGTTCTGGATGCCGACACCATCGTAGTAATGGCTGTTGTGTGTGTTGTCCGAAAAGCAATCATGCTCTTCTTCCGGATCGTTAAGCATCAGGCCAAGCTTCATCCGCTCACCACCCAATTCACCGTAGGACAAGCTGCCCATACCCGTCAGCATCACCAGCAGGCCCGCAGTCGGGTCTGCAAGCACAGAGCCACGCGCATCCCCACCATCGGCCCATTGCGCGGCCATGAATTCCAGATCGCTGACCAGCAAGTCGGTCGCGGCCTGAAGGTAGGCGGCGCGGCGATCACAATTGCCACCTGTGCAATCGGCCCCGCTTGCGTAATCGGTGAAGGGGCGGTTGCCCGCGCCGGGGCCCGTACCGTTCAGGTCCTGGCCCCAAAGCAGGAATTCGATGGCGTGATAGCCCGAAGCGACATTCGCTTCGATCCCGTCAGCCTCGTGCAGGGTGCCAGAGATGAATTCTGGCGTTATGGTGCTGGCATCGACTTCGGCGCCGGACAGGGTGAATTTCGGCGTTGCGATGACGTTCAGCCCTGCATGGTCGTTTTCTTCGTTCTGCGCGGTCGAGGCAGCAACGTAGTCGATCAAGCCCTCATCCAGCGGCCAGGCGTTTACCTTGCCTTCCCAGTCATCGACGATGGCATTGCCAAAGCGGTATACTTCGGTCTGCTGATAGGGAACCCGTGCCGCAAGCCAAGCGGTCCGCGCAGCGCCGAGTGTTTCTTCCGAAGGCGCAGCAATCAGCGCGGCAACTTCGGATTGCAGAGCCTTGGCCGTAGTCAGGCTGTCAGAATATTTCGCAGCAGCGATATCTGCATAATGGGCCACGACATCTGCGGGTTCGGCCGCCAAGGCAGGGGTGCAGAGCGCGGTTGAAAGAAGGGCTGCGGCAAAGAAACGGGTCATTGTGTTCGGTCCTATTTTTTATTTCGTCAGGATCAGCTTACCCTGTCGGGTGATACGCAGCGCGTAAAGCTGACCGTTAAGATGTATCCGTGCCACCCGCCCGCCTTCTGTCAGGGCGTTCGCGTCATGTAGAGGTGTGCTGTCGGCAATTACCGATTCCGAGGCAGTCATGTCGGCTGCCCCGGTGCAGCAAAAGGGTCTTTTTCAGGGCCTTGCATTGGCGGTTCCACTCAAGAACATCCGGCTGACCCTTGGCTGAAGCGGTGGGCTGGCATGGGTATACCCCTATTTCCGACAAAAATACTTTTATGTAAAGCCGATTCTTTTAGTCAGATAATTTCAGGACCCTTCCCGTTCGAAATTGGGCGTGCCGCAGCGCAAGCGCCTCAATGTGATCGGGACTTGAGAAGTGCAGTCATCGGGCGGGATTTTGCAACGGTTCCAGACGTCGAGAATCCTTCGATGTTCCGATCAATCTGGGCGGGGTCGTAAAGGTAGTTGACCATTGCCCCATATGCCTGCCGTAATCCGTTTTCCGAGGTGTCGCCGCGCGCGTGAACATCCTGCACAATCGCTCCATTGCCCAGATGGAAGCGGGCAACTGCATTGGCGGGGCCGCCATTTTCACGCTTTTCGTTGATAAGGTAATGGGCGGTATAATTGCGGAAAGTTTCGATCGCTTTGGGGCTGTCAGCTTCGGGGTCTGTGGCAGCCTGAATCGCAGTACGAAGGGCTGATGCCTCAGCCTCAGGCAGTGTGGCAAGCTGGCCATCCATCCAGTGCCGCAAACCCGGAATAGGCGAAAGCGTCACAAAGGTTTTCAACTGGGGCATCGTCGCGGAAAGCACTTCAACCACTTGTTTAATCAAGGAGTTACCGAAGGAAATACCACGCAAACCGGCCTGACAGTTTGAAATCGAATAAAAGACCGCGGTGTCTACCTTGTTCGGCGGTGTGACGGTTCGATCCTCGGCAAGAACGGACTGAATGTTGCCGGGTGTGCCTTGGGTCAAGGCGACCTCGACGAAGATCAGGGGTTCATCCGGCATGCAGGGGTGAAAATAGGCGAAACACTGGCGGTCGGCGGGCAAGACCCGCAAACGTAACGCCTCCCAGCTGTCGATCGCGTGGACAGCTTCATAGGCGATGATCTTTTCCAGAATATTCGCGGGGCTGTTCCAGTCGATCCGTCGCAGGGTCAGAAAACCGGGGTTGAACCACGAGGACAGCAGATGGGCAAAATCAAGATCGATACGGCCTAGTTGCGGATCATCTTTGATCGCGTCAAAAAGATCGCAGCGCATGGCGACAAGATCAGCCGTCGCGCCCACCACGCGGTTTAACCGGCGGAGAATCTCCTGCCGTCGCGGCTCGGCCTGTGACACCAGATTTGCGAGATCTGTTACCGCACCCGAAGCGGCATATTGCCGTGCCAGCTTTTCCACAGCAGCAGGGTCAATGTCAAAATCCAAAGCAAGCCGCTGAAAGAAGTCTGTCTTTTCGGCTTTGTCCATCTGCTTGTATTTTTGCAGGATCGTGCGGGCAACCTTGATGGCGGAAACGTCACCAATATCCGACAGCAACAGATGGCAC
>JBFHGI010000175.1:0-5502 GCA_041583175.1 Pseudorhodobacter sp.
AGAAGTTCTGTCAGGCGGTCCGCGCCGACCAGCAGCGCCGAGGCTTGGGCCTGCACATCGCCGATGCGCTGTTCCGAAACGCGGATGTTCGAGCGGATGATGGACCAGATTTCAGGGTCTAACTGGCCCTTTTTGAACAGTTTGACCGGGGGAAGCCGCAGGCCTTCCTGTTCGGCAGCGGTGGCCGAGGCGGAAAAGCCACCCGGCACTGCGCCGCCGGTATCGGGCCAATGGCCGGTGTTGGACAGCCAGCAAAAGATCTTTCCATCGCGGTAGAACGGCATGGCAAAGCGCACATCCATCAGATGCGTGCCGCCGAGATAGGGGTCGTTGACGATGTAGATGTCGCCTTCCTCGGGGGGCAGGGTTTCGCCGGATGCGATGCGTTCAATGATGTGGCGGGTGGAAAACTGCATGGTGCCGACAAAGACCGGCAACCCACGCGCGCCTTGGGCGATCAGCGCGCCATCCGTGGCGGAATAGATACCGTCGGACCGGTCATCGGCTTCGGCGATCACCGGGGAAAAGGCGGCGCGGCTGAAGGTCAGGTCCATCTCATCGCAGCATTGTTGCAGGCCGGCTTGGATCACGGCGAGGGTGATGGGGTCGATTTTGGCCTTGTTAGAGACTGTTTCAGGCATGAGGCACCTCGATAATAAGGTTTCCATCGGGGTCGGAGGTGACGGTGCAACCGGGATGGACAAGGGTTGTGGTATCCATCTGCTCGATGATCGCGGGGCCGTGCAGGTGCAGATCCAGCGGCAGGTGGTCGCGCCAAAAGATGGGGGTATCCACCCAGCCATTGAACCAGACTTTGCGGCTGGATTGCGGCGTGGCGGTGCTGTGGCGGCTTGCCGGATCGATCAGGCGCGACAGGTCCATTTCGGGGCGCTGGCCGATAACCGAAGTGTTGAGGTTGACCAGATTGGCGCGGATGGTTGGCAGATTGACGCGGAAACGGGCGTGATAGGCAGCCTCGAACCGCTGTTGCAGATCTTCGCGGGTTGGCGTGGCGCTGGGCAGGGGCACGCGGAGCAGGTGGGTTTGGCCGATAAACTGCATATCGGCGGAAAGTTCGGTGCTGATATGGGTCAGATCAATGCCGGAGGCGTTGATGCGCTCGGTTCCAGTGGTGATCTGATCGGCCAGAATGGCGTGGATTTCAGCGATATCGGCGGTGTCGAGCGGGCGGTTGAGGGTGCGCACCGCGTCATGGCGCAGATCGGCAACGACGCAGCCGAGTGCGTTGGTCATGCCGGGGCGGGCCGGGACCAGCACGCGGGGGATACCGAGTTCGGCGGCAAGGGCGGTGGCATGCAGCGGCCCTGCGCCGCCGAATGCAAACAGTGCGTAATCCCGCGGATCGGCTCCCAACGAGAGCGAGACCATGCGGATGGCACCGGCCATATGGGTGTTGGCGATGCGGATGACGGCTTCGGCGGCGGCTTCGGGCGAGAGGTCGAGAGGTTGGCCGATTTTAGTGTCGAATATGGCGGAAAGTGCGGTTCTGTCGGTGTTGAAGCGGGTGGAGGGAAGGCGGCCGAGCAGAAGGTTCGCGTCCGAAATGGTAGGTTCCGTGCCGCCCTTGCCGTAACAGATCGGGCCGGGGGTGGAGCCTGCGGAATGAGGCCCGACGCGGAGCATGCCGCCGCCATCAACCCGCGCGATAGAGCCGCCGCCTGCGCCCACGGTGCGCACATCGACCATCGGCACGTGGATGGGCATGGCATATTCGACCTCGATTTCATTGGAAACCGGGGCGCGGGCGTTTTTGATGAGGGCGACATCGGTGGAGGTGCCGCCCATGTCATAGGTGATGAGGTTGGGCATGCCCGCGCGGCGGCCTGTGGCAACGGCGGCCATGACCCCCGAGGCGGGGCCGGACATCACGGTTTTGACTGCTTCGGCGCTGACTTGCGCGGCAGGGACCATGCCGCCATTGCCGTTCATCACCAGCAGGTCGTGCTGGTAGCCTTTGGCGTGCAATGTGGTGGCGAGCGATTGGATATAGCGTTCCAGCAGGGGTTGGACCGAGGCGTTGACGGCGGCAGTCACGCCCCGCTCGAACTCTCGCGATTCGGACAACAGGGCATGGCCGCAGGTGATGTATTTAGTGGGCCAGAGGTCGGCTGCGATTTCAGCGGCGCGGCGTTCATGGGCGGGGTTGGCATAGGCGTGCAGGAAGTGGATGACGAGGGATTCGCAGCCCATTTCCGCCAGTTTAGTGACGTTCTGACGCAGTTCCTCCTCATCCAAAGGGGTGAGGATGCGGCCCTTGGCATCCATACGCTCCGCCACTTCCAGCCGCAGATCGCGGGGGATGACGGGGGTGAACTGGCCTGTCATGCCGTAGGGCTTGGGGCGGGTGCGGCGGCCCAGTTCCAGCAAATCGCGAAAGCCGCGTGTGGTGATGAGGCCGGTTCTTGAGAGCTTGCGTTCCAGCACGGCATTGGTGGTGGTGGTGGTGCCGTGGACGATCAGAGCGATCCGGTCGAGCGGGGTTTGCGACTGGTCCAGCGCTGTCAGCACGCCCACGGCTTGCCCGCCGGCCGATTGGTCCAGTGTGGTGGGGGTTTTCGCAAGCCGTACTTCGCCCGTGGCAGGGTTGAGGATGACAAGATCGGTAAAGGTGCCGCCGACATCGGCGCCTGCGATGAGGTTTGTCATGGTTTTGGACCTAGCTGCATATGGGCAGGCCGGGGGAGGCTGGCTGCCTCCCCCGGACCCCCTCCGCGGATATTTGTGCCGAAAAGAAAGCGGGAGGGGGGCACTGTCAGACCCCGACGTATTTTTGGAATTGCGGGGTGGCGGTGCTGAGGCCGGTGTTTTGCAAGGTTTCGGCCACGGTGCCATGGCTGACAAAGGCGATGTGATCGGCCATGGAGAGGACGGCATCGACGCGTTGTTCGACAAGGATGGTGGCGACACCGGTGGATTTCAGGCTGAGGAGCGTGTCGCGGATCAGGGTGATCATGGAGGGTTGCAGCCCCTCGGTTGGTTCGTCCAGCAGCAGGACCGAGGGTTCGAGGCAAAGTGCGCGGGCGATGGCGAGCATTTGTTGTTCACCGCCGGAAAGGGTCGATGAGCGCTGGGCAAGCCGTTCGCGCAGGCGCGGGAACAGGGACAGCACATAGTCGCGGGTTTCTGCGCCTTTCTGGCGGGTCATCAGGCCGATCTCGATATTCTGGGCCACCGTGAGTTCGCCGAACAGGCGGCGCCCTTGTGGCACATAGCCGACCCCGTGGCGTGGCACTTCATGCGCAGGCAGGGTGTGGAGCGGTTGGCCGTTCAGCGTGATGCTGCCTGCGCTGGCCTGTACCTGCCCCATGATCGCGCGCAGCATGGTGGTTTTGCCCGCACCATTGCGGCCCATGACGCAGGTCACCTCTCCCGGTTTTGCGCTAAGGTTTAGCCCGCGCAGCACCTGCACATTTCCGTAGCCCGCATCTATCCCTGAGAGTCCCAGCATCCGCTTCTCCTCCCAGATAGGCGGTTTGTACCGCCGCATTGGCCCTGATTTCGGCAGGGGTTCCGGTGGCAAGGGTTTCGCCGAAGTTCAGCACGGTGACCCTGTCGGCAAGACCCATAACCACATCCATATTATGTTCGATCAGCAGGACGGTGGTTTCGGGGGTCACGTCGCGGATCAGGGTGTTGAAGGCGTCAATCTCGGCATTGGCGAGGCCCTGGGTCGGTTCGTCCAGAATCAGGAGCTTGGGCGTCATCGACAGGCCCATTGCGATTTCCAGCAGGCGTTGATGGCCATAGGCCAGCGTTCCGGCGGTTTGGTCGGCGCGGTCGGCAAGGCCGACGCGGTCCAGTGCGGCCATCGTCTCGGCATGCAGATGTCTGGTGCCTTTGCGCTGGATGGCGAGCGCGACATTGTCAAACACGGGCAGGTTTGCGTAGATCGAGGTGATCTGGAACGTATAGGAAATTCCCAGAGCGACACGGGTATGGGCTGGCAGGGCGGTGATATCGGCCCCGTCAAAGGTGATCTTGCCCGCGCTGGGCGTGATGCGGCCCGAGAGCAGGCTGACAAAGGTGGTCTTGCCTGCGCCATTGGGGCCGATAAGTGCGTGAATTTGCCCGGCTTGCAGGTCGAAATCCACCTTCTCGACCGCTTTGATGCCGTCGTAATGCTTGCTGAGGCCCCGCGCTGAAAGGATCATGGCAGCCATTTCGCCCCCCTGTCCCGCAGCGCGCCAAGGATGCCTTTGGGGGCAAACAGAACCAGCACCAGAAGGGCTGCGCCCACCACGAACAGATGCGCGGTGGTGTAGCCAGAGGAGATATCGATCAGGTAAAACATGAGGAAGGCGCCAAGGAACGGGCCAAGCGTGGTGCCCGCCCCGCCGAGCAGCACATAGAGCAGCGGCAGGATGGAATACTGGATTGTCGCAAAGCTGGCCCCGACATAGCCAAAGAGCACGCCGTAAGCTGCCCCCGCCGCCCCTGCATAGAGCCCGGAAATCACCAGCGCGATCAGCTTCACCTTGAACGGATTGTAACCGAGCATGCGGGAGCGTTCCTCATTCTCGCGCATCGCGATCATGGAGCGGCCGAGGCGGGAGCGGGTGAGCGCGAGATTGGCCAGCAGGGCCACGGCAAACAGCACCAGCGCCGCGAAATAGCGCGTCGTGTCGGAGGAGAAATCCAGTGACGCGATGCTGCGCGCGGCACGTTCAATCACAAAGCCTTCATCGCCGCGGGTGTATGTGCCGAAGTAAAGAATGGTCAGATAGCCGGCTTGCGCAAACATCAGCGTGACGATCATGAAGCTGACGCCCCCTGTGCGCAGGGCCAGCATTCCCGTCGTTGCCGCAATTGCGCCGCCTGCGGCCAAGCCCAAAGCAAGGGCCGCGAGGGTGGGCAGGCCCCATAGCTCTATGCCCAGACCGGTCGCGTAAAGTCCTGCCGCGAAGAACAGCGCATGGCCAAGGGATAGTAGCCCCGTGTAACCGAAGGCGATGTTGTACCCCATCGCAAAGACCGCCAGCACCATGATGCGGGCGATATTGGTGTGGTGATAGGGCGGCAGGATGAACTGCGCGGCGAACAGCAAGGCCAGAACGGCAAGGTGGAGGGCAAGCGCGCGCGTCATGGCTTTGCTCCGAACAGGCCTTGCGGGCGAAACACCAGCACCATGGCGACCAGAAGCGTCGCAAGGATTTTGGCAAGCGTGGGTGAGAAGAAGACCGAGATCACGCCATCCGACAGCCCGATGATCACCGCGGCCAGCAAGGTGCCACGCAAAGACCCCAAGCCGCCGATAATCACGACGATAAAGGACAGAAGCAGCGGGTCATGGCCCATCAGGTAATGGGCCTGCTGGATCGGTACGATCAGCACAGCGGCAATCGCTGCAAGCCCCGCACCTAGGGCGAATACAGCGGCATAAACCTTGTCCACGTTGATCCCGAAGGCGCGGGCGGTGTTCCGGTCCAACTGGGTCGCCCGCATGATCAACCCGGCGCGCGTGCGCGTCATCAACAGCCAGAC
>JBFHGI010000176.1:0-5488 GCA_041583175.1 Pseudorhodobacter sp.
GGATGACCCGCGTGGTGCGCTGGAACGGTCTGTCGCGAAGTTCGAGGCGCTGAGCCGCCAGCTTGGCACAGCGCCGCATATCCGCATGACGGCGGCAATCTCGGACGGGCAGAAGCTTTTTGCGGTGCGCTATGCCACCGATCATCTGGCCCCGACGCTTTACCACCGCTGGTCCAAGACGCATCAGGGCCGCGCTGTGGTTTCCGAACCGCTGGAGACGGATGAGACGGATTGGGAGCTGGTGCCGCCGGGGACGTTCTGCACCTTTGACGGTGAGGGGGTAGAGATGCAGCCCTTTGCGCCGATGGCGGCGGCCAAAGCGGCTTGAGGCCGCGTGAAAGCGCTAATGCCCGACGGTCTTTGAAAACACATTCACGATCACGACCCCGGCCACGATGAAGCCGAGCCCGACGATTGCCGGAAGATCGAGAACCTGATTGTACCAGAATCGGGTCACGGCCGCGATCAGGACAATGCCACAGCCAGACCAGATCGCATAAACGACCCCTGCGGGCATTGTCCGCATGGGGTAGGACAGCAGATATATCGCCAGAGCATAGCCAACAAAGGCGATCAGGCTGGGGCCGAGCCGCGTAAAGTTCTCGGCCTTGGTCAAAGCGGTCGTGGCAATGACTTCCGCCACGATTGCGACGCCGAGGATTATATAGGTTTTCAGCATTCTGCGCCTGTCCGGTTAGAGCAATCTTCCCCTAACCTGAATTCAGGCAAAGAAAAAGCCCGCTCAACCGAGCGGGCTTTTCTAATATCAGGCCGAACGCGACTGGCGCTTGCGCTCATGCGGGTCGAGGTAGCGTTTGCGCAGGCGGATGTTCTTGGGCGTGACTTCGACCAGTTCATCATCCGCGATATAGGCGATGGATTCTTCCAGCGACATGCGCACAGGCGTTGTCAGGCGCACGGCTTCATCGGTGCCGCTTGCGCGGACGTTGGTCAGCTGTTTGCCCTTGAGCGGGTTGATTTCCAGATCGTTGTCGCGGTTATGCTCGCCCAGGATCATGCCTTGGTACACGGCTTCCTGCGCGCCGATGAAGAACTTGCCGCGATCTTCGAGCTTCCACAGTGCGTAGGAGACCGAAACACCGTTTTCCATGGAGATCAGAACCCCTTGGCGGCGGCCCTGGATCGGGCCTTTGTGTTCGGTCCAGCTGTGGAACAGGCGGTTGAGCACACCGGTGCCGCGCGTATCGGTCAGGAACTGGCCGTGATAGCCGATCAGACCGCGCGACGGCACATGGGCCACGATGCGGGTCTTGCCAGCACCGGCGGGTTTCATTTCAACCAGATCGCCTTTGCGCTCACCCGTCAGTTTTTCGATGACCGCGCCGGAGTATTCGTCATCCACGTCGATGGTGACCTCTTCGACAGGTTCCATGCGGACGCCGTTCTCTTCCTTGAAGATCACGCGGGGACGGGAGATCGACAGTTCGAACCCTTCGCGGCGCATGTTTTCAATGAGCACGCCCATCTGGAGTTCGCCACGGCCCGAAACCTCGAAGGCTTCACCGCCGGGGGTGTCGGCGATCTTGATCGCGACGTTGGTTTCGGCTTCGTCCATCAGGCGCTTGCGGATCACGCGCGACTGCACCTTGTTGCCGTCTTTGCCTGCCAGCGGGCTGTCGTTGATGCCGAAGGTGACGGTGATGGTGGGCGGATCGATCGGCTGGGCCTCGATCGCTTCATCCACCGACATATCGCAGAGCGTGTCGGCCACGGTTGCCTTGGTCATGCCAGCGATGGTGACGATATCGCCTGCAACCGCCTCGTCGATCGGCTGTTGGCCAAGACCACGGAAGGCGAGGATCTTGGTGACGCGGAATTGTTCGATGCGCTCGCCGGTGCGGGACAGGGCCTTGATCTGCTCGCCCACTTTCAAGGTGCCGGATTCGACGCGGCCAGTCAGGATGCGGCCGATGAAAGGGTCAGCCGACAAGGTGGTGGCCAGCATCTTGAAGGGTTCGGCGGCTTTCGCGACCTGCTTGGGAGCAGGGACGTGCTTGATGATCAGGTCAAACAGCGCGTCGAGGTTCTTGCGCGGGCCGTCAAGCTCCGGGTCGCACCAGCCAGCACGGCCGGAAGCGTAGAGATGCGGGAAATCAAGCTGGTTGTCATCGGCGCCGAGGTTGGCGAAAAGATCGAAACATTCGTCCAGCGCGCGGTCGGGTTCGGCATCGGCCTTGTCGACCTTGTTGAGCACCACGATAGGGCGCAGGCCAAGGGCAAGGGCTTTGGAGGTCACGAATTTGGTTTGCGGCATCGGGCCTTCGGCGGCATCCACCAGCAAAACAACACCGTCCACCATGTTCAGGATGCGTTCGACCTCACCGCCGAAATCGGCGTGGCCGGGGGTGTCAACGATGTTGATGCGGATGCCTTTCCACTCAACGCTGGTGGCTTTGGCGAGAATGGTAATGCCGCGCTCGCGTTCGATGTCATTGCTGTCCATCGCGCGTTCGGTGGTGGCCTGGTTGTCGCGGTAGGTGCCGGATTGTTTCAGCAGCTCATCGACGAGGGTGGTTTTGCCATGGTCAACGTGGGCGATGATGGCAATGTTGCGAAGCTCCATCGGAGTGTCTCTTTTTCAAATCATTAGGGTTGGCGTGGCGTTACAGCAGGAATGGGATAAACACCACCCCCCAAGACGGCGGGAAGGGCGAATATTGCTGCTTTGCGGCGATCAGGTAGCGATATAGCGGTCGCGGCGGTGGTTGATGGCGATGATGAGGTTGACGATCAGCGCCCCCAAGGCCGAGATGGCGACGGTTGGCACATCGAGCATGAGGAGGGCTGCGGTGAAGAGGGCAGCGTCAAAGATCAACTGGGTGTAGCCTGCGCGAAAGCCCGTGCGCTCTTGCAGCAAGAGGGCGACGATGCCGATGCCGCCAAGGCTGGCACCATGGCGGAAGAGGACGATCAGAGCGATTCCGGAAACGGCACCGAAGAGCACGGCACCAAAGATCGGGTTCAGGCTGTCAAAGCTGATCCACTCTGGCATGAAGATGGTGAGGGCCGACATGAGCCCGACGGCGAGGAAGGTCTTGAGGGTGAAGACCCAGCCCATGCGCTTGTAGCCGATCCAGTAGAACGGGATGTTGAGCGCGAAGAACACCGGACCAAAGCCCCAGCCCGTGGCATAGGAGAGAAGGACGGCAAGGCCCGCCGTCTGGCCGGTGACCAAGCCCAGATGGGTGAGCACGACGATGCCGAACGCCGCCATGCCAGCGCCAAAGGCGAGGCCCTGCGCATCTTCGATCAGGCTATGGTGGTTCGGGTCGGTCATGGCGGGGACTTAGCGGGGATTGTGGCGCTGCGCCAGATGGGTTGACGCCATGGAGGCGGTGGAGGGGAGCGGGGGGCTTCGCCGCCCCCCACGTTCATTGTGCAGGCACAATGAACTCCCCCCGCAGGTATTTGAGCCAAGATGAAGGGCTTAGCCTTTCAGCGATTTGCTCAGGTATTCATCGACCTTTTCCAGAAAGCCCATCGTGGTGAGCCATTTCTGATCGGGGCCGACCAGGAGGGCGAGGTCTTTGGTCATATGGCCGTCCTCGACGCAGGCCACGGTGACCTTTTCCAAGGTGGCGGCGAATTTGGCCAAGGCGTCATTGCCATCCAGCTTGGCGCGGTGCTTGAGGCCGCCGGTCCACGCGAAGATCGAGGCGATGGAGTTGGTCGAGGTTTCCTTGCCCGCCTGATGCTGGCGGTAGTGGCGGGTGACGGTGCCATGGGCGGCCTCTGCCTCCACCGTTTTGCCATCGGGGGTCATCAGGATGGAGGTCATCAGACCCAAGGAGCCGAATCCCTGTGCCACGGTATCGGATTGCACATCGCCGTCGTAGTTCTTGCAGGCCCAGACGTAGCCGCCGGACCATTTCATCGCCGAGGCGACCATGTCGTCGATCAGGCGGTGTTGGTAATAGATGTCGGCGGCTTTGAATTTTTCCTCGAATTCTTCTTCGTAGACCTTTTGGAACAGGTCTTTGAAGCGGCCGTCATAGGCTTTGAGGATGGTGTTCTTGGTGGAGAGGAACACCGGCCAGCCCTTCATCAAGCCGTAATTGAGCGAGGAGCGGGCGAAATCGATGATCGAATTGTCGAGGTTGTACATGCCCATGTAAACGCCCGCAGATTCGGCGGAATAGACGTCTTTCTCGATCACGGTGCCATCTTCGCCCACGAATTTCATCGTCAGCTTGCCCGCGCCCGGAAAGTGGAAATCGGTGGCGCGGTATTGGTCGCCGAAAGCGTGGCGGCCCACAACGATGGGTTGCGTCCAGCCCGGTACGAGGCGCGGCACGTTATCACAGATGATGGGTTCGCGGAAAATCACGCCGCCGAGGATGTTGCGGATGGTGCCATTGGGCGAGCGCCACATCTTCTTCAGGCCAAATTCCTCCACCCGCTGTTCATCGGGGGTAATGGTCGCGCATTTGACGCCGACGCCGTATTTCTGGATCGCATGGGCGGCGTCGATGGTGATCTGGTCTTCGGTTTCGTCGCGGACCTGAATCGAGAGGTCGTAATATTTCAGGTCGATATCGAGATAGGGCAGGATGAGCTTCTGCTTGATGAAATCCCAGATGATCCGGGTCATTTCATCGCCGTCGAGTTCGACCATCGGGTTTGCGACTTTGATTTTGGTCATGCGGTCCTCATGGGGTTGCGGGGGAAAGGGATTCGGGTTGTGGCGTGTCTAGCGCAAAAACAGCGCGTTGACCAGTACGGTATACAATTGCATACCGATTTGAGCCTAGCTGAAAAAGCAAAGACAGCGCGCGCTGACATAGCCCCAAAGCAAAGGTGCCCCGGTGGCAACCTTGGCACCGACACGGGATTCGAGCTGCTCATAACTCACATCATACTCGATCCATGAGCCGCCCCCGCATTGCATATTCTGCATAACGGGTTGCACACGGTCGAGGCTTTTGGCGAATTTGGCGCTTGGCGTTTCGTTCGCCTCGAATGCTTGCCAGATCAGGTGAAGTTTTTGCCCTAAGGCATTGGGAAGTATCCCGAAAAGACGCGCTGCCGCTTTGCTTTCGGCGGCCTGGATTTCAGCGGAGTTATGGGCTTTGCCATCGGCGGAGTGGATCGGGACATCGCCCACGTCGATTTCGACCAGATCATGCAAGAGGAGCATCTGGATGACGGTGCCGATATCGACATCCGGCCCGGCCTGATCGGCAAGGACAAGGGCGTAGAGCGCCAGATGCCAGCTATGTTCGGCGGAATTCTCGCGGCGGGAACCGTCACAGATGGTTGTGGCGCGGGTCACCGATTTCAGGGCGTCCGCTTCCGAGAGAAAGGTTATGATCCGCTCGAACGCTCCGGGCGGCAGCGGGGAGGCGTTGAGGCGGGCCAAGGCCGCGGCATGGGCTGCGGGCCAGCGCTGCGACATGTCAGAGGCCCGGCCCGTGGCGAGATTGTCGGCCACGATTTGCAGATGGTCGGGGCGGGGGTTGGCGGCGCA
>JBFHGI010000177.1:0-5457 GCA_041583175.1 Pseudorhodobacter sp.
CATCCATGCCATCGCGCGGGCACTCGCAAGCAGGCGTTGGCGGCCTGTGGCGGCCAGCACGGTGTAGCCGATGAACACCGCGAAGGTCATCGCCGTAAAACCCGACCCGAGCGTGAAAAGCTGCCCGATGCTGCTGTCTGCGGGCAGGAACTGCGGGATGAACGCCATGAAGAACAGCGGCAACTTGGGGTTCAGGATGTTCAGCAAAATCCCGCGCCGCACCAGCCGTCTGGCCGTTTCCGGCGCGCCGGGTTTGACCGACAACCCGCCGCGATCCTTCAGTACCGCCCAGGCCATCCACAGCAGATAGGCCACGCCCGCGAATTTGATCATCTGGAACAAGACGGCACTGGTGTGCAAAATCGCGGCCAGCCCCGCCATTGCGACAACCATGTGAAACACTGTGGCGATGGTGCAGCCCACAGCCGCCCAGAACCCCGCCCGAAAGCCACCGCCCAAAGTAGAGGACAGTGTATAAACCACGCCGATCCCCGGCGCGAGGCAAACGATAAAAGCGGTCAACAGATACTCGATAGTCATATAACGGGCTCCTCCCCTATTCGGCCAAAGCTTAGGGCGCACAAAGCCACCCTGTCACGCGAATTTAATGGCGGGGGGAGGAACAGAATCCTTGGCGACCGCGTTCTACCATCAAGCAAACTTGAAGGAGTACGCGCTATGAAAGATCTGAAAAGCGAATTCTGGGAGCGGATGGAAGACGTGCGCACCGGCATGCTCGGCATCAAAGGGCAAGGCCGGCTGGTTGCCATGTCACCCAAGTTCGAAGACGACAAGCCGGGCAAGATCTGGTTCATCAGCGCCCAAGGCACTGATCTGGCCAAGGCCACTGCCGCCGGACCTTGCGACGCGCAACTGGTTATTTCAGACAATGACCAAGGGCTCTATGCCGATATCGACGGCACGCTGTCCCAATCCACCGACCGCGAGGCGCTGGACGAAGCGTGGAATTTTGTCGCCGATAGCTGGTTCGAAGGTGGCAAGGCCGACCCTGACGTGCGGCTGTTGTGCTTCGTGCCGCGACAGGCAGAGGTCTCGGTGACCACCACCAGCAGCCTGACGTTCTTCTACGAGATCGCCAAGGCGAAGCTGAAAGACGAAAAGCCCGACGTGGGCGATCAAGGTGTTGTGACCTTCTAGGGTCCGGGCCTGTTAACCGGCATGTGCCTGCGCTCTTTGAAGCCATGACATGCCGGAAGTCCTCTGTTAAAAGCTGAAACACGGGCAAAAGCTGGAACACCGGGGCGACAGGGCGGGCTTTGTCACGCCCCCGCCAAGGGTCGCTCCGACGGCTTCGCAACTCTCATATCCAGCACAGCAAGCACAAGTGCCGCAAAAAACGGGGCAACGCCGGTCAGTCGCTATGACTTTCTCGGCTGGTTCGCCCCAAGCACCGTGACCAATCCGCGCCGGATGCGGGTTCGCAACCCGTCAATCAGGCTGAACAGCGACGGCACGAACAGCAGCGACAACACCGTTGACAGCAGCAACCCGCCAATGACCGCAATCGCCATAGGCGCGCGGAATTCGCCCCCTTCCGCCACGGCCAAGGCGCTGGGCACCATGCCTGCCGTCATCGCGATTGTGGTCATGATGATGGGACGCGCCCGCTTGTGGCCTGCATCGAGCATGGCCGCGTTCTTCTCGACCCCGTTGTGGATCGCTTCCATCGCAAACTCGACCAGCATGATCGCGTTCTTGGTCACAATCCCCATCAGCATCAGGAAACCGATGACAACGGACAGGCCGATCCCCGCGCCATAGATGTAGAGCGCGAAAATAGCCCCGCCAATCGCCAGCGGCAGCGACATCAGAATCGTGACAGGCGTCAGGAAGCTGGAAAACAGGATCACCAACACCACATAGACCAGCAAAATCCCCCCACCCATCGCCAGACCGAACTGGGTGAAAATCTCGCCCATCACCTCGGCATCGCCCCCCGCCTGAATGGACGTGCCTTCGGGCATGTCAGAGGCGATTGGAACCGTGTTCACAGCAGCGGTGCCCTGCCCGAGCAGGTAGCCATCGGCAAGATCAGCCTCGACCGTCGTGCGGTACTGGCGGTCATAGCGGTTGATCTCGGTCGGACCGGTGGAAAGCGACAGCGTTGCCACCGCTTCCAGCGGCACCGGCGCGCCCGTGCTGCTGGGAATACGCAAGCCCGCCATGCGGAACAGATCATCCCGCGCATCTTTTTGAAGGCGAACAATGATCGGTATCTGCCGCTCTCCTGCGTTGAACTTGGCCATATTGCCGGTGCTATCGCCCAATGTGGCGATGCGGATCGTCGATGCCAGCGCGGCAGAGGTCACCCCCATCGACGCCGCCAGTTCAGGGCGCGGCGTGATCTGGATTTCCGGTCGCAACAAAGAGCCTTGGCTGGAGGCGTTCACGATTTCCGGCAGGTCGTTGATCTGGTCTGCAAGCTCCTGCGCGGCGGCGGCGACCTTTGCGACATCCTCGCCCAGAACATTCAGCGAAACATCCCGCGCGCCGTTTTCCGACAGCACGAACAGGCGCACATCCGGCACGTCAGCAAGGATTTCGCGCAATTCATCGGTGATCTCGAAAGAGCTCCGCTCCCGGCTGCCTTTGGGGCCGATGCCGATCTGCACCGTCGCACTCGTATCCAACCCGTTGACGAAAACGGTCTGCACCTCGGGGATCGTCTGGATGATCTCGGTGACCTTGCGGGCCGTGCTGCGGGTGTCTTCCATCAGCGACCCCGGCGGAAGTTCCAGCGAGACACTGGCGCGGCCGGTATCCGAAGGCGGGACGAATTCGGTGGGCAACAGCGTGGCCGAAAAGATCGAGCCGGCGAAAATGCCGATCCCGAGCACCATCGTCACCGTGCGATTGCGCAACGTCCAGCGCAGAACGCGCATGTAGGTGCGCATGATGAACCCGTCTTTTTCTTCTTCCGGCTCGATGCCGTCCCGCAGGAAGTAAGCGGCCATCATCGGCGTTATCAATCGCGCCACCAGCAAGGAAAACAGTACCGCAACCGCGACCGTCAGGCCGAATTGTTTGAAATACTGCCCCGCGATGCCGGACATGAAACTGACAGGGGCGAACACCGCAACGATGGTCAGGCTGATCGCAATGACCGTCGAACCGATCTCGGTCGCGGCCTCGTCCGAGGCTTCATAAGCGGGTTTGCCCATCTGGATATGGCGGACGATATTCTCGATCTCCACAATCGCATCATCCACCAGAATCCCCGTGACCAGCGTAATGCCCAGCAGCGAAACCGTGTTCAGCGAAAAGCCCAGCGCGTTCATGACAATGAAGGTCGGAATGATCGACAGCGGCAAGGCGACCGCCGTAATCAGCGTGGCACGCCAGTTTTTCAGGAACAAAAACACCACGATGATGGCAAGGGCCGCCCCTTCATAAAGCGTATCCATTGCCGAATGGTAATTGCCCGCCGTGTAGGTCGTCGCATCATCGATCAACGAGAATGTCGCGTTCGGATATTGCTCTTGTAGCACCGCCAGACGCGCTTTGGCATTGTCACCCGCTGTCAGGTCGCTGGCCCCTGTACTGCGAAACACCCCGAAGGCGACAACGGGCTGCCCGTTGAACAGGGCAAAACTGGTGGCTTCGGTAGACCCTTCGAACACGGTCCCGACCTGATCGAGCCGCACGGTACGGCCAGAGGCCAGTGTCAGCGGCGTTGCCCGCAGATCATCCAGCGTATCCGCACTGCCCAGCGCCCGGATGGAAAACTCCTGCCCCGCCAGATCGCCGGAGCCGCCGCCAAGATCGATGTTGTTCTGGATAAGCTGGCTGTTCACATCGCTTGCCGTCAGGCCCAGCGACAGCAGGCGGTCGGGGTCAAGCTCTACCTGTATGGCCTGCTCGCCGCCGCCGATGCGGTCCACCTTCCCGACACCGTCCTCACTCGTCAGGTCGCGCGCGACAACCTCATCCACGAAATAGGACAATTCCTCGATCGAGCGGGTCGGGTCCGCGACCGCATAGGTCAGGATCGGTGAGCCGGTGACATCAAGGCGCTGGATATTCGGCTCTGTCACGCTGTCGGGCAGGTCATCGCGAACGCCCGCAATCGCGTCTTTGATATCGTTCAGGGCGCGGTCTGTATCCACCTCCAGATCGAACTCTATCGTGATGCTGGCCGCGCCGTCAGTGGCAGTGGCCGTGACGTGCTTCACGCCGGAAACGTCAGAAACCGCGGTTTCAACCGGTTTGACGATCTGGTTGGCAATCTCGGACGGGGCGGCACCCGCCTGCCCGACAGTGATCGTGATGATCGGAATATCAATATTGGGAAATTGCGTAACCGGAAGCCGGAAAAACCCCACAAGACCAACGACCACAAGAACCAGAAACAGCGCAAGCGTCGGCACAGGTTTGCGAATGGCCCAGGTTGACATGTTCATTTGGGCGCACCGTCACTGTCGGCAAAGATCGGGTTGATCGTATCGCCATCGCCAAAGAAGGCACCGGCCTTTGCGACAACGATCTCATCCGCCGCGATGCCGCTGATGATCTCGCGCAGATTGTTCCAGATCAGGTCCGCGACCACCGGCCTTTTCTCGAGCACCCCGTCATTGACGACCAGAACGAAGGTGCCTTCGGCATCTGTCAAAACCGCCGTTGTCGGAACTGTCAGCGAATGCCGCTGGTCCGTGACAACCCAGCCACTGGCAAATACCCCCGCCCGCAACCCCTTCGCATCACCAAGCGAGATGCGGATCAGGCCCAAACGGTTCACCGCGTCCACCGTTGGCGAAATACGCCGCACGGTGCCTGCGACCTTGCCGCTGCCCGCAATCGTCACATCCGCCGTATCCCCGACCTGCAGCCCGCCAAGCGCGGTTTCGATCACCTCGGCTTCAACCTCGATGATGCCCCCCGCGATGATACGGTAAATCGGCTCTCCCGCAGAGGCCGCAATCGCCCCGATCTGCCCGTTGCGCGCTGAAATCAGCCCCGCCACGGGGGCGCGCAGGGTGGCATGTTCAAGGCCCAACTGTGCGATATCAAGCTGCGCCTGCGCGGTCTGCTCCTGGGCGCGCGCCACAAGCAAGCCATCCTGCGCCGAGGCAAGGCTCGCCGCTGCCGATTGCGCCGTCGCGATCGCTTGGTCCAGCGCCGCTTGCGTGGTGGCCCCGTTGCGCTGCAATTGCCGCGTTCGCTCCAGCACAGACTCCGCCTGCGTCGCTGTCGCCTCCGCCGATGTAATCTGGCTTTGCGCCTGGCTGGTATTCGCCTTCGCCCGCGCCAGTTCTGCTTGCGATTGCGCAAGCTGCGCCTCCAGGGTGCGGGCGTTCAGCACAGCAAGGATGTCGCCTTTTGCAACGCTATCGCCGATGTCCACCCTCAGCTCATCAATCGTATAGCCATTCACTTGTGGATAGACCAGAATCTCGTCCCGAGGCACCAATGTCCCCGAAACGGGGATGCGGCCGACCA
>JBFHGI010000178.1:0-5427 GCA_041583175.1 Pseudorhodobacter sp.
AGAGCCGACAACATAGGCCCCCGCCGACATCGCCTCCAGCATCGACCATGACAGGACGAACGGATAGGTCAGATAGGCATGGACGCGGCTGATCTGCATCAGCGCCACGAATTGCGGATAGGGCACTTTGCCAAGAAAATGAACACGGCTCAGGTCTAGCCTGTCCTTCACCTCATCCAGAAAAATCTGCTTCCATGTCTGGCCCTTCGGCGGCGCAGCACCATAGCTGACATCATCGCCGCCAACGATCACCACCTGCGCCTCTGGTCGCGCCGCCATGACATCGGGCAAAGCCCGCATGAAGCTGTGATAACCGCGATAGGGTTCCAGATTGCGGTTCACAAATGTCAGCACTTCATCGCCGACCCGCAACACCTTGCCATTGGGCAAAGTGACGCTGGCCTGAGGGTCCGGAGCCATCACCATGGTGTTCACCCCGTCAAAGATCACTTTTATCAGGGGCTGCAACGCAGGGGGGTAGGTGCTGGCCTGCCATTTCGTCGGGGCCAGCCCCGCATCGGCATGCAGCAAGGATTGTCCCAGATGCGCCGCCCGCGCCTGCGCCGTCATCACCGGATCAAAACCGGGGCGGCTGAATTCCGAGTCAAAGCCCACGTCGCGTTCCACACCGCGATAGTAGAACTCTGCATAGACGATCAGCTTTGCCTTGGGCCAAACCTCTTTGAGAAACAGAGTCTCGCCCCAGCCGGAATGACCAAAAATCACATCCGGATAATAGCCATGCTTGTCACGCAGTTGAAGGCATGCACGGGCCACCGTTATTCCGCGGTCCGTCATTTGCGTAAAGTTGCGGCCCAATCTGGTCGCAGTCGGGTCCGGTGGCGGGGTATCATGGCGGTAACGCATGACCGGAAGCTTCATTTCCCGCTGGTTTTTGTTGTCCGTCAGGGCGCGACACTCATGGCCACGCGCCTGTAGCGCTGGCGCCAGATACAGAAATTGGCCGGGAAAATTCTGATGGACGAACAGAATCCTCATGCAGCCCCACCAGACCTGACAGGGCCGAAAGCCGCCGCCATCAGGGTACGGGTATAGTCCGTTTGCGGGTTGTCGAAAATCTCGGTCCCGGCACCCGCCTCCACCACATCGCCTTGCTTCATCACGATAACCTTATGCGCCAATGCCCGCACAACGCGCAAATCGTGACTGATGAAGATATAGGCCAAGCCCTGTTTGCGCTGCAAATTGCGCAGCAGCTCCACGATCTGCACCTGCACCGTCATATCCAAAGCGCTTGTAGGTTCATCCAGCAGCACCAGTTTCGGCCGCAGGATCATGGCGCGGGCAATTGCCACGCGCTGCCTCTGCCCGCCGGAAAACTCATGCGGATAGCGGCCCATGGTAGCAGGGTCTAGCCCCACCTCGGTCATGATCTCGGCGACCATCTTGCGATGGTCCAGCCCCTTTTCTCGCGAATGAACGCCCAGACCTTCCGCGATGATCTGTTCAATCGTCATACGCGGCGAAAGACTGCCAAAGGGGTCCTGAAACACGATCTGCATCTGGTGCCGCAGGCTCCGCATTTGCTTCGCGTTCCAGCCCTGCACATCCTGCCCCATGAAGACAATCGGACCTTCGGACTGGATCAGCCGCAAGATCGCCAGCGCCAGCGTGGTTTTGCCCGATCCGCTTTCCCCCACGATGCCCAAGGTTTCACCCGCGCGCACGGAGATACTGGCGGCATTCACCGCTTTCACATGGCCCACGGTTTTGCGCAGAAACCCGCGTTGGATCGGGAACCAGACCCGCAAGTCTTCGGTGCGCACGATTTCCGCACCATCGGTCGGCGCGGGTTCGGCGCGTCCCTTCGGTTCCGCCTCCAGTAGGGTCTTGGTATAGGCATGCTTCGGGTTGTCAAATATCTCCGCTGTGAGGCCCTGTTCGACAATCTCACCGCCTTGCATCACGCAAACCCTGTCGGCGATGCGCCGCACAATGCCCAGATCATGCGTGATGAACAGCAGGCTCAGACCCTCGCGCTCTTTCAACTCGGCCAGAAGTTCAAGGATTTGTGCCTGAATCGTCACATCCAGCGCCGTTGTCGGTTCATCCGCGATCAGCAGTTCCGGCCCGTTGGCCAGCGCCATCGCGATCATCACCCGCTGGCGCTGCCCGCCCGAAAGCTGGTGCGGATAGGCCCCCAAACGGCTCTCCGCATCACGGATTCCCACCTTCTCGAGCAGTTCCAGAATACGCGCCCGCGCCGCCGCCCCATCCAAACCCTGATGCAGCAAGATGCTTTCGGCCAATTGCTTTTCGATCGTGTGCAGCGGGTTCAGGCTGGTCATCGGCTCTTGGAAAATAAAGCTGATGTCGTTGCCGCGCACCCGTCTCAAATCCGCCTCCGGCGCGCCGACCATCTGCGTGCCATTGTAGATCACAGACCCCGCAACCTCGGCGCTTTCGGGCAGGAGCGCCACGGTAGACAGCGCGGTCACCGATTTGCCCGACCCACTTTCGCCTACCAGCGCCACGGTTTCCCCGCGCCCCACGGTAAACGACACGCCCTTGACCGCCTGCACAACGCGCCCGTCCTGCCGGAAGCCAATCCGCAGGTCTTCAACGGCCAATACGGTTTCACTTACACTCATTGAAACGTCTTTCGCGGGTCAAACGCATCGCGCACGCCTTCAAAGATGAACACCAGAAGGCTGAGCATGATGGAAAAGGTAATGAAGGCCGTAAAGGCGAGCCATGGCGCTTGCAGGTTCTGCTTGGCCTGCAAGGTCAACTCTCCCAGACTGGGGGCCGAGGCTGGCAGGCCAAAGCCCAGAAAATCCAGAACGGCAAGTGAGCCGATGGTGCCCGTGATGATAAACGGCACCATGGTCAGCGTGGCGACCATGGCATTGGGCAGCACGTGGCGAAACATGATCACCCGATCCGAAACGCCCAAGGCGCGGGCCGCGCGCACATATTCAAAGTTCCGCGCCCGCAGGAATTCGGCCCGCACCACGCCCACCAGCGCCGTCCAGCCAAACAGCACCATCAACCCCACCAACAACCAGAAATTCATCCGCCAGATCGCGGCGACGATGATGATGACATAAAGACTGGGGGTCGATCCCCACAGCTCGATCAAGCGTTGAAAGAACAGGTCGATCCAGCCCCCAAAATACCCCTGCACCGCCCCCGCCGCGATCCCGATGACCGAGGTAAGCAGCGTCACGATCAGCGCAAAACTGACCGAGATGCGGAAGCCGTAAATCACCCGCGCCAGCACATCGCGCGCAGTGTTATCTGTGCCCAGCCAATGGTTTGCATCCGGCGGGCTGGGGGCAGCACGGCCGATATCGTTGATGGTGTTGTAGCTGTAGGGCACGAGGGGCCACAAAACCCACCCCTTTTCGGCCCCTTCCAGCGTATCCGTTTCCAGCGCGGCAAGCGACGCGTCCGGGTCATCCAGACAAGCCTCCACCCCGCCCGACCGGATCAGACAACGCACTTCGGGGTCTGTATATTTCGCCTCGGTCCTGAAATCGCCGCCAAAGGCAGTCTCGGGGTAGAATTTCAGGAAAGGTGTGTAAATCTCACCGCGATAGCTGACCAGCAGCGGCTTGTCGTTGGCCAACACCTCGGCGATCAGCGACAAGCCGAACAGGATAGAGAATATCCACAGCGACCACAGCGCGCGGCGGTTGGCCTTGAAATTGCGCCAGCGGCGTTGATTAAGCGGGGAAAGAGCCATCAGCCACGCCCCTCAAAATCAATGCGCGGGTCAATCCAGACATACATCAGGTCTGACAGAATCCCGACGACAAGCCCCATCAGGCCAAAGAAGAACAGCGTGCCAAAGATCACCGGATAATCGCGTTCCACCGCCGCCTTGAAGCCCAACTGCCCCAAACCATCCAGCGAGAAGATTGTCTCGATGATCAGGCTTCCGCCAAAGAACACCGACACAAACACCGCCGGAAAGCCCGCAATCACGATCAGCATCGCGTTGCGGAACACATGGCCGTAAAGCACCTTGCTTTCCGAAAGCCCCTTGGCCCGCGCGGTCATCACATATTGCTTCTTGATCTCATCCAGAAAGCTGTTCTTGGTCAGCAAGGTCAGCGTCGCAAAGCTGGCGATGGTCGAGGCGACCACGGGCAAGGTGATGTGCCACATATAATCCAGCACTTTGCCGATCATCGTCAGATCGTCGAAGTTATCCGACGTTAGCCCCCGCAGCGGAAAGATTTTCCAATAGGACCCGCCCGCGAACAGCACCAGCAGCAGAATTGCGAACAGGAACCCCGGAATTGCATAGGCCACGATGATCACAGCCGAAGTCCAGGTATCAAAGGGCGACCCGTCGCGCATGGCTTTCTTGATGCCAAGCGGGATAGACACCAGATAGGCGATGACCGTCGACCAAAGCCCGAGGCTGATCGACACCGGCATCTTTTCCAGCACCAGATCGGTCACCGAAATCGACCGGAAATAGCTTTCACCGAAATCGAAGCGGGCATAGTCCCACATCATGTTCAGGAACCGCTCCAGCGGCGGTTTGTCAAAGCCGAACTGGCGTTCCAGATCAGCAATGAACTCCGGCGGCAGGCCTCGCGCACCAAGATATTCGCTGTTGCCGCCGCCGCCGTCGATCCCCGCATCACCGGAACCGGAAATCCCTTGCAAGCTGTCGCCACCGCCGTCCAGCCGCGCCAGAACCTGTTCGATCGGCCCACCTGGCACAAATTGCACCAGGCTGAAGTTGATGATCATGATGCCGATCAATGTCGGAATGATCAGCAACAATCGCCGAAGGATATAAGCGCCCATACCTGCTTACCTGCTGTTTTTTATCGTTATTTCAACGCGCCTGATGCCTTCAGTGCCGCTGCCTTTTCTGCGTTGTACCACCAGAAACTCAATTCGCCCAGAGCGTAAGGCGGCAGCGTTTCAGGATGCTCGTACATATCATAGTAGGCGACCGTGTGGCTGCCCTTGAACCATTGGAAGACGCCAAAACGCTCGGCCCGCATCACACGGTCCAGCGCCTTGGTGGCCGTGGTCAGGCTGTCCAGACTGTCGGCGGCCAGAACCACCTCGATCGCGCGATCCACGGCGGGGCTCTTCAGACCCATCTTGTTGAAGGCCGACACGTCAGCAGTTTCCGACCCGTAGTATTGCTTCAGCTCGGTGCCGGAGAAATACGTGGTGGCGCTGAAATCGGTGATGATATCGAAATCGTAATTCGGCGGACGCTCGCGGCTTTGCATCTGTGCATCGTCCACCCGCGTCAACACGGCATCAAGGCCCAACGCCCGCAGGTTTTCAATATAGGGGTTGATGATCCGGTCAAAGCTGGGGCTGTCATTCAGATATTCCACACGGAACACCTCGCCCGCAGCATTGCGGCGCATCCCGTCATCGCCGACAATCCAACCCGCAGCTTCCATCAGGGCAGAGGCTTTGCGC
>JBFHGI010000179.1:0-5423 GCA_041583175.1 Pseudorhodobacter sp.
ATATCCGATGTCTCGACAGCGCCCTCGATCCCTTGGTCGGCGATCAAGCCGCGCAACCGTTCCCGCGCGCCTTCGGACCAAGATGCAATGACAACGTTGGAGGATTTGCGCAAGGTTTTAACATGGTCAGCCAATGCGCTGAAAAGGCTTATGTTCTCCTGTTGGCGTTCTGGCGCAAAGCTGCGTCCCATGCGCCCGCCGGCATCCAAAATACCCGGTCCCGGCGATTGGGTCAGAGGGGATAACTGCACCACGCGACGGCCCTGCAGCGCGGCCTCCCAAGCAGCATCGTCGAGATACAGCAGCGCCGGAGCAGCGGGTTTATAGACGGTATCCAGCCGCCCCTTGGCGCGCATCGCCTCCATCCGGGCATCATACTGGTCGTCGATACTTTCCCAGCGGGCCAACCGTGCAGGCGTGACCTGATCGTCCAGCATCACCGCAGCATCGGGCAGGTAGTCGAACACGGTTTCCATCTCGGCATGAAAAAACGGCAGCCAATGCTCCATGCCCTGATGCTTGCGGCCCGCACTCACCGCCTCATACAAGGGGTCTTCCGAGCCGCCCGCGCCAAACTCCACACGGTAATTCTGCCGGAAGCGCGAAATCGCAGCCTCATCCAGTATCACCTCGGAGACGGGCGCGAATTCAACCGCCTTTAGTTTCTCGGTGGTGCGCTGGGTTTCCGGGTCAAAGCGTCGTGCGCCATCGAGCACATCGCCGAACAGATCCAACCGCACTGGCCCCCCCGGTCCCGGCGGGTAAATATCGATAATGCCGCCGCGGATCGCGTAATCGCCGGGTTCAGCCACGGTGGGGCTAGGGGTGAATCCCATGCGGGTCAGGAAATTCCGCAACGCCTCCTCATCCATGCGGCGGCCGACAGTGGCCGAAAAGGACGAGTCACGCAGCACAGCGCGCGCAGGCAAGCGCTGGGTTGCGGCATTCAGCGTGGTCAGCAGCACAAACGCCCCCGGCACCCCTTGCGCCAAAGCCGCCAAGGTTGCCATCCGGCGCGAGATGATATCAGGGTTTGGCGACACCCGATCATAGGGCAAGCAATCCCAGGCTGGCAGTTCCAGCACCACCACATCGGGTGCCATCACGGCCAGCGCCTCGCGCATCGCCTCCAGCCGCTTGTCATCGCGGGCGACATGGACCACCGGCCCCCCCCGCGCCAGTTCCTTGGCGAGCAAAGCGGCATCAAACCCCTCCGGCGCGCCGCCCAGAATAATTCGCTGGCCTGTTTCCTGTGCCATCCGTCAGTTCTGCCAGAGATTGAAGACTTGCATGTTCTGCCACATCCCCCAAAGGGATGTGATAAAAATGGAAACCATGCCAATGGCTTGCACTGTCATCCGATGCCGCGATATCCGCCGGTACAGCTCTTCGCCCTCCAACTGCCTGACCGTGATATCTTGCGCAGTCGAAAGGCTGAGCGCGCCAACAAGCGCCATCGGCGCCATCAGCAAGAACACCGCCTGCGCAATCTCCACCCGGTAGAAGAAGCCCAGAACGATCAGGATCGAAAAGAAGAACGCCAGTATCCCGATCAGCCAAAGGCCGGACACCCGCGCGATATACAAAAGCCGCCGCGTGTTTATGCCCACCATGTCGTGCAGATCTTGCGCCGCCTCGCCACCGTTCTTACGGGCGCGCGTCACCATGTCAAACGGCACCCCCAGCACCCAATGGCTGGTAGACGACCACAGGACGGCAAGTGCGATCCAATACCAAAGATTCGAGAATGACCGAAGGTCGATCAGGTCAAAAATCGTTCTATACCAGTCCAATGCGCCAACCCTTGCCTCAAAAACCTGTGCATGGCCCAAGGGCCCCACCGCGTGCTGCGTCATTCCTACCCTTGAGACGCGGGCTTTTCCATGGCAGGCAGAAGAAAAAATCCGCTATCTCTTGCATATAGACCACAACCCAAGGATTCCGCCCATGCGCCCCACCATCGGCCCCTTCCCCGCGACCCGTTTTCGCCGCCTGCGCCGCAGCGACGGGTTGCGCCGTCTGGCGCAGGAAAACACGCTGTCGGTGAATGACCTGATCTGGCCGCTCTTCGTGCAGGACGGGGTGAACCAGTTGACGCCGGTGCCCTCGATGCCGGGTGTCTCGCGCATGTCGGTCGATCTGATCGTGAACGCGGCGGAGGAAGCAGCGACTTTGGGGATTCCGGCCATCTGCCTCTTTCCCTATACCGACCCTGCCCGGCGCACCGAGGCTTGCGAAGAAGCCTGGAGCCCGGACAACCTTGCAAATACCGCCATTCGCGCGATCAAGGCGTCCGTGCCGCAGATGATGGTGATGACGGATGTGGCGCTCGACCCCTATAACGCCAATGGCCATGACGGGTTGGTGCGCGACGGGATCATTCTGAACGACGAAACGGTCGAAGCGCTGGTCAAGATGTCCTTGGCACAGGCCGAAGCGGGCGCCGATGTTCTTGGCCCCTCCGATATGATGGACGGGCGTATCGGTGCGATGCGGCAGGCGCTGGAAATGGCGGGATATCAAGATGTTGCGATCATGTCTTACGCCGCCAAATATGCCTCGGCCTTTTACGGCCCGTTCCGCGATGCGGTCGGTGCGGGCAGCCGTTTGGTGGGGGACAAGAAGACCTATCAGATGAATCCCGCCAATTCGGATGAGGCGCTGCGCCTGATCGAGCGTGACTTATCCGAAGGCGCCGACATGGTGATGGTCAAGCCGGGTATGCCCTATCTTGATATCTGCCGCCGCGTGAAAGACGCTTTTGGCGCGCCGACCTATGCCTATCAGGTCTCGGGCGAATACGCGATGATCATGGCCGCCGCGCAAAATGGCTGGATTGATGAGGAAAAGGCGATGCTGGAAAGCCTGATAGCCTTTCGGCGCGCCGGATGTGACGGGGTGCTTAGCTATTTTGCCCCGCGCGTCGCCCGTCTTTTGCAAGATCACGCCTAATGGGCGGCCAGAGTTCGGCAAAAGGATGACAGACGCGCAAAATCGCGCTATCGTGTCCAAAATGGCCACACAAGGCCCAATGATTTGAGAGATCGGCGACCGGCAAAACCCGGCGCATTATATGAGGCGGCAGAAGATGGATTTTATGAACAGACGGACCTTCCTCGGGGCGACGGCTGCGAGTGTGGCCCTTGGCGGTTGCGCCAATGGCGTTGGCGGTGGCGGCGCGCCCCGACTTGATGCGAGGGTTGATGCGACGCGGGATTTCCTGTTCGGGCGTTACCCCGGCACCCGGGATCTTGCCGCAAAAAGCTATGGCGTCCTTTATATGCCGTTGATTACCGAAGCGGGGTTTGGCATCGGCGGGGCCTACGGTCAGGGTGCGCTGCGCATCAATGATGTGACAGTTGATTACTATTCGACGACGCGGGCCACCGTAGGCTTTCAGATCGGCGCGCAGCAATACGCCCATGCGCTGTTCTTCCTGACAGAAGCGGCCTTGGGTGATTTCCGTCGTTCGCCAGGCTGGGCGGCAGGGGCCGACATCCGCTATGCAACGCCAGATCAGGGCGCGAGCCTTGGCAAGGAAACCACCGAAATCAATCCGGTGGTCGCATTGGTCTTTGGCCAGTCCGGCTTGATCGCGGGGGCAACTCTGGCGGGTTCCAAGTATACGCGGATCATCCCGTAAAAGCCAAGGTCAGCCCCCATATTTCTTATGAAAAACGGGGGCTTGCCGCGCCTACCTCAACCGCTTTATCAAGCTGGACGTATCCCAGCGCCCGCCGCCCATTTCCTGGACGTCTTTGTAGAACTGATCCACCAGCTCCGTAACGGGCAGGCTTGCACCGATCTCTTTGGCGGCGTCCAGACAGATCGCCAGATCCTTGCGCATCCAATCCACAGCAAAGCCGTGGTTGAATTCATTGTCCAGCATCGTCTTGTGACGGTTGTTCATCTGCCAGGATCCTGCGGCCCCGCCCGAGATCACCTCGACCACCGCTTTACCATCCATGCCGGCTTTTTCGCCAAAGGCCAGCGCCTCTGACAGGCCCTGCACCAGCCCCGCAATGCAGATCTGGTTCATCATTTTGGCAATCTGGCCTGCGCCGCTGTCCCCAAGCCGTTTGCAAATACGGGAATAGGCACCGATCACCGGCTCGGCAAAGCCGTATTGCCGTTCATCCCCGCCACACATGACTGACAGCACGCCATTTTCTGCACCGGCCTGCCCGCCCGAAACCGGCGCATCAATAAACCACACGCCAGCCTCCCGCGCCAAAGCGGCCATTTCGCGCGTGACCTTTGCGGAAACGGTGGTGTGATCGACAAAAATCGCATCTTTCAACATTCCTGCGAAGG
This sequence comes from Pseudorhodobacter sp., assembly GCA_041583175.1. GTDB lineage: Bacteria > Pseudomonadota > Alphaproteobacteria > Rhodobacterales > Rhodobacteraceae > Pseudorhodobacter. The sequence goes on from JBFHGI010000179.1 coordinate 4,315, forward strand.
CGCCGTCAGGGCCCGTGCAAACACTGCGCAGATCGTCGTCATTGCCCACGCAGGCCATCACGAAATCCTGGCCTTCGGCTGCCTCGCGCGGGGTTGCTGCCGCGCGCCCGCCGTGCTTTTTCACCCAGGCCTCGGCTTTGGCGGGGGTTCGATTGTAAACCGTCACCTGATGGCCCAATGTCGCCAGATGTCCGGCCATGGGGAACCCCATCACGCCCAAGCCCAAAAATGCTACTTTTGCCATCGCTTCATCCCTTCCAATTGCCTCGCGCTACAGGATGGCATAGGTAACCACCCTAACCCTGCCGTCAAGAAAAGACCGCCCATGTTTACCGCGTTTCGCTGGCTCACTCGGATATTTGTCGGGCTTCTGGCCCTTTCGGCCCTTGCGCTGATCATAGCCTATTTCTTCCTCTCCCGCTCTTTGCCGGACTATTCCGAGAATTTCCAACTGGACGGTATTTCGGCAGAAGTTGAGATCGTGCGGAACAATGCCAATGTGCCGCATATCTTTGGTGCGAGCGACGAGGATGTGTATTTCGCGCTTGGTTTTGCCCATGCGCAGGACCGGCTGTGGCAAATGACAATGCTGCGCCGCACAGTGCAGGGGCGGCTTTCCGAAGTATTCGGCGAGCGCACGCTCAAGATCGACGAGCTGATGCGCCGCTATGATCTTTACCCGCTTGCCACCCAATCCGTCGCCGCACAGGATGAGGCCACCCAAGCAGCGTTGAACGCCTACGCGCGCGGTGTGAACGCTTGGATCGGAGAGGTGAACGCCAAGGCGCGGGGCCGTGGTGCGCCGGAGTTCTTCTTCTTTTCCAATGAGATTGCGGCCTGGCAACCAGCCGATAGTCTTGCCTTGATCAAACTTATGGCCCTGCAACTTTCAGGCCATCTGGAAGCAGAGGTTCTGCGCGCACGCACCTCTATCCTACTGCCCGAGGCCCGTCTGCACGATATCCTGCCGGATGCGGCGGGGGCGGCCATTACCGCCCTGCCCGATTATGCTAGCCTGATGCCCTCTCCTCCACCCGGCGGCTTTCCGCGCCGAGTGGCTCAGGACCCGCTGTCCCCTTTCAACTCCGCCCCCTTTGTCGGCGCGTCCA
>JBFHGI010000180.1:0-5412 GCA_041583175.1 Pseudorhodobacter sp.
CTACACCCCCTTCACGGCTGTCAGTGCGCAGAGCATTCGCTATGATGTGGCGCTTCTGGAACTTGCCGAGGCCATACCCGCAGGCCGCGCCGCCCCTTTTGCCATTGCCGCGCCTGGCGCCTCCAGAACCGTCAGTGTCGTGTCCTATGCGAGAGAGCGGGAAGGCACATTGTCCTGGCAGCGCGCTTGTCAGATCAAAGATCACGCCTCTGCTATCCTGTCCTTTGATTGTGATGTGAACCACGGTTCCTCCGGTGCACCTGTGTTCGATTTGTCGAACGGTCGGGCCAAGATCATTTCCGTGATTTCTTCGGGTCATCGCGACAATGGCAAGGCCACCTCATACGGGATGGAATTGCCTGCGCTGGTGTCTGATCTGAAGGCGGCCTTGCGATCCGGCAAGGGTGTTATACTGGCGAAGGGAGATGCGCCCCGTGCCCAGATCCGGCGGATCGGGGTTTCCGATGCGGGTAAATCAAGCAGCAGCGCCCGCTTTGTAAAAGCCCCGCCGGCGACCCCTTGAAACCCTAACAGATGCTTCCCAAATTTGGGTGACCGGGTGCCAACTATGGGCTCGGCCAATCTGAAACGGCCTGTCCAACGTCATGGAGGGCCGCCAAACGCATCGCTTTACGGAGGATGATATGCGTAACTTTGACCTTACTCCCCTTTACCGTGCAACGGTCGGTTTTGACCGGATTGCAGACCTGATGGATCGCGCGCTGACGGCAGATGTCAGCCAGCCAAGCTATCCGCCCTATAATATCGAAAAAACGGACGAGAATGCCTATCGGATCTCGGTAGCCGTCGCGGGCTTTACGCCGGACGAGCTGTCGGTCGAGGTGAAAGAGGCGACGCTGGTGATCGCGGCTCGCAAAGCCGAAGAAGTCCAGACAAGCCAATATCTTCACCGTGGCATCGCCACCCGCGCCTTTGAACGCCGCTTTGCGCTGGCCGATCACATGCGCGTAACGGGGGCTGTGCATGAGCACGGGATGCTGCATATCGAACTGGTCCGCGAGATGCCCGAAGCATTGAAGCCCCGTCGGATCGAGATCGCCCGCGCAGGCGGACAGACCAACAAACCGCAGATTTCGCGGCAGGAAACTGTTGATCTGCCGGAGACCGTTGAAACCTGATCGCAGAAGTCGATACAGAAAAACGGGCGCAATCAAACGGTTGCGCCCGACCGTTGTTTTTCGGTCTCCGTTAACGATATTTTGCGCTGGCTTGGTCGATCCTGACGCTGGCAAAGGCCGATTTATGTGCTAAGCTATACGAAAGGCTATAAGCACAAATAGATTTTTATTAGGAAAGGCATTCAGGCGTGAAAATCCTTGTGACGGATGATCATGACCTTGTACGCGAGACAATCGCTGCCTTTTTGCTTGCCGAAGGGGTCGAGGTCGCTGATACCGCCGCCTCCCTCACAGATGCCCTGAAAATGATGGAACAAACACGATATGATCTGGTGCTATTGGATCATGACATGCCCAGTATGTTTGGCCTGACGGGACTTGGACGGGCCATTGAGGCCGGGGCAGGCACGCCAATTGCCTTGATGTCGGGCAGCACGTCGCGCGAACTGGCCGAAGCCGCTCTGGAGGCAGGGGCCATTGGCTTTGTTCCCAAAAAGATGGCCTCCCGCGCGATGGTTGCGGCTGTCAAGCTGATGTCCAAGGGCGATATTTTCGCACCAATCGGCCTTTTGCAGTCTGATGTGGCCCCCGGTGCGCCTCTTGCCATGCTGACACGGCGCGAAACATCGGTGCTGCGCGGCATATGCGAGGGAAAATCCAACAAGGAAATCGCCCGCGATCTGGATTTGCAGGAAGTGACCGTGAAGCTGCATGTCAAGACGCTCAGCCGCAAGCTGGATGCGAAAAACCGCACCCATGCCGCGATGATTGCCCGCAATGGCGGCATGCTTTAGGCCAAGCCAGCCGTCCGCGCGCGCAGTTGGATCAGGGCCAATACCGTGTCGATTGTGGGCGTGGGCGTGTCAGTCACCTGCCCAAGTTCCTGCACCGATCGCACCAGCGCGTCGATTTCCATCGGGCGACCTGCATCGAGGTCTTGTAGCATCGAGGTGCGATGCGCCCCGACGGCGGCCCCGCCATCAATCCGACGCTCAACCTCAATCGGAAATTTGACGCCCAGCTTTTCGGCAATGTCCTTCGCCTCCAGCATCATATTGCGGGCCACGGCGCGGGTTCCCTCATCGGTACAAAGAACGTCAAGCGTGGCATGTGTCAGTGCGGAAATCGGGTTGAAGGCCAGATTGCCCCAAAGCTTCACCCAAATCTCGTCGCGCAGGCGCGGGCGCACGGGGGCTTTCAGACCCGCCGCTGAAAGGGCCTGTGACAGGGCAACCGCGCGGTCCGACTTGCTGCCGTCAGGTTCGCCCAGACTGAAACGGTTGCCTTCGATGTGCCGGATAACCCCCGGCTCGGACACTTCAGCCGCCGGATATACCACGCAGCCCAAGACGCGGTCGGGGCCAAACCCGTTCCATTGCGCATTGCCCGGATCGACCGAGGCAAGGCGGCGGCCCTCAAATTCCGTGCCGATCTTGTGGAAATACCACCACGGCACCCCGTTCACACCGCTGACGATGGTGGTGTTCTTGCCGATCAGCGGTTGCATCTGCGGCACAAGCGGTGGCACCGAATGCGCCTTCAGCGTGACGATCACATAGTCTTGCGGCCCCAGATCGGCAGGGTTGTCGCTAGCCGTCACCGCAACCGTCACCGGATCCTTGTCTTCTTCGATCAATGTCAGGCCATTGGACGTCATCGCGGCCAGATGTGGACCCCGCGCGACAAGGCTGACCTCGGCCCCGGCCTGCGCCAGTTTGCAGCCCATGTAACCACCAATCGCGCCCGCCCCAAAAATACAAATCTTCATCCTGATCAGGCCTTTTCCGAAAGGCCGAGCTTGTCAGCCAAGCCGATACGTTGCATTTTTCCGGTGGCCCCTTTGGGGATCTCATCAAGGATGATCACCTTGCGCGGGACTTTGAAATCGGCCATGCGTGCGGCGGCAAAATTGCGGATGTCGGCTTCCGAAGCGCTGGAGCCTTCGACCAGCACCACGGCAGCGGCAACCTCTTCGCCCAGTTTCGGATGCGGCATTGCAAAGGTCACGACCTGCGCTATATCGGGGTGATCCAGCAAGACGCCGTCCACCTCCAGCGGGCTGATCTTTTCGCCACCACGGTTGATGATTTCTTTCAAGCGGCCAGTCAGATGCAAATATCCTTCCTCATCAAAGGCGCCCTGATCGCCGGTGCGGAACCACCGCGCCCCTTCGGCTTCAAAGAAGTTCTTGGCATTAGCGTCCGGGTTGGCCTCATAGCCGGGGGTGACATTGGGGCCGGAAATCACCACTTCTCCGGTGCCGTCGATCAGCCTGTTCTCAGTCTCATGCGCGATGCGCATTGCGGGGCCAGCGGGAATACCCACGGCACCCGGTTTTTGCATGCCAGAGGTCAGCGGGTTGCAGGCCATCTGATGTGCCGCTTCGGTCATGCCGTAGGCCTCGACCACGGGTGCATTGAAGGTTTCTTTCAATGCCACCATCACTTGCGCAGGCAGTGATGCCGAGGAAGAGCGCAGGAAGCGAAGCGGTGTTTCTGCGATGATGTCGCCGTTGCGGCCCGCGCGTGACAGGATCGCCTGATGCATGGTCGGGACTGCCGTGTACCAGGTTGGTTTTGCATCTTTCATCCAGCCAAAGAATTTCAGCGCATCAAAGCCGGGTGCGCACCAGATCGATGCGCCCGAAGCCAATGACGCCGCCACTGCCGCGATCAAGCCGTGGATATGGAACAGCGGCATGACGTTCATGCAGCGATCATCAGGGCAAAGGGCAAGCGATGCTTGCACATGCCGGGCCGATGCCGCGACGTTGCTGTGCAGCAACGGAACGATTTTGGGCCGGGATGTCGTGCCAGACGTATGCAAGATCAGCGCGACATCATCTGCTGTGGGGACTGCCAGCGCCTTGCCCGTCATCTCCGATGACAGGGTAAATACCCCCGCCGCTGACCCGCCCGGAACCGTCAGTCGAATGATCGGCACCCCCAATGCTTGCGCCGCCGAAAGCGCGGGGCCGTCATACCCGTCCTGCACCAGCAACGCTTTGGCTTTGAGATCTTCCAGATAGAAGGCATATTCGTCTTCGCGGTAGGCCGGGTTCAGGGGCGCCGCAGTGGCCGCTTGTGAAACGGCAATGAAAGCGGTTGCCATCTCTGGGCCATTGGGCAGAACAATCGCCACCCGGTCGCCGGCGCCAATGCCAAAACCGTTCAGGCGTTTCGAAGCTTCCGCCGCCAGTTCGCGCAAGCCATCATATGTCAGCCAGTCACGCCCGGGCGCGCCGATGGCTGGCAAATTCCCCGAATGAGGAGCGATGAGCGCTTTAAGAGTGGTTTGCATACAAGACGTCCTTTTCTTGGGTTCAGTGACGGGACATGGCGACTACCTAAGCCGCTTTTGCAGTTTTGATGCGGCGAATCTGCACGACTTGCAGGGATAATTTGCGATGCTTGCATCTGATGCAAATAGCGCAAGCCTCATTCTTCGTCCGGCGCTGATTTGGTCTTGATCCGAACGCTGCCAATCCCTTCGATCTCTACTTCAACGACCATTCCCGGCTTTATCGGGCGCGCGCCAAGTGACGTGCCGCAGCTGATCAGATCACCGGGGTTCAGCGTCATGTCATGCGACAGACGGCTAATGATTTCAGCAGGGGTTTGAATCATGTCGGCAGCCGGATAAGCCTGCCGTTCCCGCCCATCGACGAGTGTTCTGACCGTCAGATCCTGCCAGTTCACCTCTGTCTCGATCACCGGACCAACAACGCCAAAGCCATCAAAGCTCTTTGCGCGTGTCCATTGCGGAAAAGAGGCATCGGCATTGAGAATATCAAGCGAAGTGATGTCGTTCACGCAAGTATAGCCAAAAATTGCGTCTTGAGCGTCGTCCGGTGTCACATTCTTGCAGCGCTGTCCTATCACGATCCCCAATTCGCCTTCAAAAATCACACGGCCAGCAGATTTGGGCAGTTCAACTTCCGCATCCGGCCCCGCCAGTGAACTGTCTGCCTTGAAGAAGTACAGCGGATGATCGGGGTGTTCCATGCCGCCCTTTGCTGCAGCGGCTTTGTAATTGTTCCAAAGGCCAATGAATTTTCCGGGGCTGACCGGAGCGAGCAAAGTGATTTGCTCCAGGGAAATTGCCGCACCAGCCGACGTGTCCGAACCGAGGGCCATTCTGGGGTGAAACATTCGGTCACTGATTACCCCGACCAAGGTTTGCGCGTCAGCGGTTCTTGCTCTGCCCCATTTCAATTTGTCGTCCCTTTCGCCAACCCCATTGCCTGCGTATGCGTTGCAGATCTGTTTGGCAC
>JBFHGI010000181.1:0-5370 GCA_041583175.1 Pseudorhodobacter sp.
GTTGCGCAGGGCATCCAGCGCGGCGCTGTTGTCCTCAACCGGAGCCGCTGCGGGGGCCGCGTTGCGCAAGGCATCCAGCGCGGCGCTGTTATCCTCGACCGGAGCCGCTGCGGGGGCCGCGTTGCGCAGGGCGTCGAAGGCGGCGCTGTTGTCCTCAACCGGGGCCTTTGTCGGAGCCGCGTTGCGCAAGGCGTCCAAGGCGGCGCTGTTATCCTCGACCGGAGCCGATGCGGGGACCGTGTTGCGGAGGGCGTCCAGCGCGGCCGCTGTTGAATGATCCTCGGCAGCGGGTTCGACTTTGGCAGCGCGGAGTGCTGACAGGGCTGCTTCCTTATCGGACTCCGCCTCTGCTGCCCGGGCTTCCTCGGCCTGTCGTGCAATGTCGGCTTTGGCGCGAAGCCCGGACAGAATGGCGCTTTGGTCCATATCCTCCGCCGCGCCGGAAACCAGCCCCGTCAGCAAACTGCGATCTTGCAGGATGCTTTCGATCAAGGCCTCTGCCCCGGATTTGCCATCCATGTAGGTTGTGAGATTGGCAAGCTGCGTGCGGGCGTCCAGAAGCTTTTTCAGCGGTTCTATCTTCGCTGCAATCGCGGCGGGGCTAAAATCATCCATCGCTTCGAAGGTAATATCGACCGCCAGATTGCCTTCGCCCGTGAGGGTGTTGGGCACCGTAAACGCCGCCCGTGGCTTCATGCTTTTCATCCGGCTGTCGAAATTATCGACGTCGATCTCCAGAAACTTGCGGTCCGCAATCGGTGGCTGTGGCACCTCAGACTTGCCCGCCAGATCGGACATTACCCCCATCACAAAGGGCAGCTGGATCTTCTTTTCCGCGCCATAAAGCTCCACATCATATTCGATCTGGACACGGGGCGCGCGGTTTCGCGCAATGAATTTCTGTGAGCTGGCCATTATTTCCTGTCCATCAATGCGCGAATTTCGCCCCGCAATTCCGCAATTTCCTTTTGAAGATCCATCACATGGGCATCGACCTGATCTGTCTCGGACCTTACCAGATCGCGCAATTTCTCAAATTCCTGCTCGGCATCACTTTCCACAGCCGATTGCATCGTATTCACCAACAAACCGATGAAGAGGTTGAGCACGGAAAACGCCGTCATCACGATAAAGGGCACAAAAAAGGCCCAGGCGAAGGGGAACACCTCCATCACCGGGCGCACGATGCCCATCGACCAACTTTCCAAGGTCATGATCTGGAACAGGGAATAAAGTGATTCCCCCACCGTTCCGAACCAATCCGGAAACACCCCGCCGAACATAATGGTCGCCATAACGGCAAACACATAAAACACGATGGACAGCATAATCACGACGGCACCCATGCCGGGCAGCGCATCGAACAATGCCTGCACGACATTGCGCATCTGCGGCACCGCCGAGAGAATCCGCAAAGCCCTGATAACCCGCAGCGCACGAAGGGCGGAAAGGCCGTTCGCTTGGGGCAACAGACCCAGACTGACGACCAGAAAGTCAAAGACATTCCACCCATCCCGAAAGAACGAGCGGCCATAGGCGATCAGTTTGGCCAGAATCTCCAACACGAAAATCGCCAGGATCAAGCGGTCCAGAAGCCAGATCAAGCCACCTGCACGATCCATCACCCAAGGCGAGGTGGAAAGACCCAGAAGCGCCGCATTCAGGATCACCAAGGCCATGATCCAGTTGCGCACCAGCGGTCTCTCAACCACTTCGCGCAGTTTTTGGCGAAGGGGGGAAACGGCGATATCGGTCGAATGTTCCAATGCGACGGTCCTCTTTTATGGGCGCCCTCATCACGAGGGCGCCGCAGACTATTTCAGCTTTTTCGCAATTTTGTCGAAATCAGATTCCAGTTTTGAAAGGCTTTTCAAAGTGTCTTTCGCAGACCCGTCAAGATTGGACAGGCTCTTGAAGGCCCGCGCCTGATCTTTGGCCTGCTTGGCATCCAAATCTTTGGATTTCAGAACCTTTTCAGCATTGGCGACCGCTGCGGAAAAGCGTTTCATATTGTCCAACACGCTCGTAATCTTCGTCTCTTGCTTCAAGACAATATCCGCATAGGCCGTAAACTCCGGATCCACGTTCTTGTTGGCTTTTGTGGTTTTTGCGGCCTTGATCAGCGTATCAACAGCGTTCTCGGCAGCCTTGCCGGTCTTCTCAAACTCATCTTGCGCCTCTCCAAGGTTCTTGAGGGCATCCGCCAAATACTTGGCTTTCCGCTTTTCGTCAGCATCGTCCAAATTGTTGCCGAGATCGTCGAACAGATCCTCGAGCATGCTACGCGGGATGCTGTAGATGTCGTCGAAATCGATACGCGCCAACTTGTCAAAAGCCGCCTTACAGTCTTTCAGACCCTTCTTGTTGTCACCCTTGTCATTGGCAAGCTCTTCCACCGCCAATGATAGCTTTTTATCTATTGATTTCTGTGTCTTGCCATGGAGTTTCTTGATTTCATCAATTACAGATTTGTCAACTTTTCCAGCCTTCGCAAGCGCATCAAAGCGCGCAGCAAAAAGCTTCATTTCATAGCGGGCGACGGCAAGAACGCCTGCCTCCAGATCTTTCTTGGACCACTTTCGCGGATCCAGCGAAACCTTCTCGGAATACTTGAAATTCCCGACTACTTTATCGAGATCCGAATTGCTCTTAAGAAACTTTTTGGCCCCCGAAGACATTTCGTCCCTAGGGTCGGCATCGAGTTTCGCGTCGTAATCCTTCTTATCTGTAGCAGCCATGAATCTTTCCTTTCAAAAAAGAAAAGTGACCCCAATGATAGGGGTCACTCAAAACTATAGTTGAACTCACCCTCTTTTGCATCAATCGCTACCTTGTTCACCTCACCCCCGGTCATCATCCGGCGCAAGAATTCCGCCGAAATCTCGGGAAGCATGGTGTTCGTGACGATGGCGTCGATCATGCGGCCACCGCTTTCAAGTTCCTGACAACGGTCGACAATCGTCTGCACGACGGCGTCAGAGTATTCGAAGGGCACGCCATGTGCCGCTTCGACCCGCTTCTTGATCCGGTTAAGCTGCAAGACGGTGATCTTGCCGATCATCTCCGGCGATAGCGGGTAATAGGGGATCGTCACAAGACGCCCGAGCAGCGCGGGTGGAAAGATTTTCAGCAAGGGTTCGCGCAGCGCCTTTGCCATGCCTTCGGGGTCGGGCATCAGATCGGGGTCGGAACACAGGTCCATGATCATCTCGGTGCCCGCATTGGTGGTCAGCAGGATGAGGGTATTCTTGAAATCAATGGAGCGGCCTTCGCCGTCTTCCATCACGCCCTTGTCGAACACCTGAAAGAAAATCTCATGCACATCGGGGTGGGCTTTTTCCACCTCATCCAGCAGCACCACCGAATAGGGTTTGCGCCGCACGGCTTCGGTCAACACGCCGCCTTCGCCGTAGCCGACATAACCGGGAGGCGCGCCTTTGAGGCTGCTGACGGTATGCGCCTCTTGGTATTCCGACATGTTGATGGTGATGACGTTCTGTTCACCGCCATAAAGAACCTCGGCCAGCGCCAGTGCGGTTTCGGTTTTACCGACGCCGCTGGTGCCTGCCAGCATGAACACGCCAATCGGTTTTTGCGGGTTATCAAGGCCCGCGCGGCTGGTTTGGATGCGCTTGGCGATCATCTTCATCGCGTGGTCTTGCCCGATGACGCGCTTGGCCAGATGCTGTTCAAGGTTCAGCACCGTCTCAATCTCATCCTTGACCATGCGCCCTACGGGGATGCCCGTCCAATCGCCCACCACGGTCGCCACGGCCTGCGCATCCACGATGGGCAGGATCAGCGGGCTGTCGCCTTGCATCGCGATCAGTTCCTTGTTCTTGGCCTTCAGCTGCGCAATCAGATCGGCACGCGCTTCGGGTTCCAGCGGGCTGGCGGGGGCATCGGCCTGATCGACGGGCGCTCCGCCTTCGCGCAGTTTGGCGCGGATGGCGAGGATTTCTTCGACCACTGCCTTTTCCGCTTCCCAACGCGCAGTCAGCCCTTCCAGCCGCGACTCCTCCTCTGTCTTGGCAAAGGTGACGGCAGCGCGGCGTTCTTCGACGTCATACCCTGCGGTTTCATCGCGGCCGATGATTTCCAGCTCTGTCTCCAGCGCAGAAATCCGACGGCGGCTGTCGTCAACCTCGGCGGGCACCGCGAATTGGCTGATCGCCACGCGGGCGCAGGCGGTATCCAGCACCGACACCGATTTATCCGGCAATTGCCGCGCGGGGATATAGCGGGCCGACAGGTTCACCGCCGCCTCGATCCCTTCGTCCAGCACCTGCACCTTGTGGTGCTTTTCCAACATCGACGCGATGCCGCGCATCATCATGATGGCTTTGGTGGGGGAGGGTTCATCCACTACAACGGTTTGGAAGCGCCGGGTCAGGGCCGGGTCTTTCTCGATGTGTTTTTTGTATTCGGCCCAAGTGGTCGCGCCGATGGTGCGCAAGGTGCCGCGCGCCAAGGCGGGTTTGAGAAGGTTGGCCGCATCGCCCGTACCCGCCGCACCCCCTGCGCCGACAAGTGTGTGGGTTTCATCAATGAACATGATGATCGGCACGGTGCTGGCCTGCACCTCGTCGATCACCGAGCGCAAACGGTTTTCAAACTCGCCTTTCATCGACGCGCCGGCCTGCAACAAGCCCACGTCGAGCGACATCAGCTTGGCTTCTTTCAGCGCCGGCGGCACATCACCGCGCGCGATGCGCAGGGCAAAGCCTTCGACAACGGCGGTTTTGCCCACGCCTGCCTCCCCCGTCAGGATCGGGTTGTTCTGGCGGCGCCGCATCAGCACATCGACGACTTGGCGGATTTCTTCGTCGCGGCCCACAATCGGGTCGATCTTGCCATCGCGGGCCTGCTGCGTCAGGTCGGTGCAGAACTGGGCCAGCGCCTCCTCCTTGCCCATCTGGGCGGGGGCAATTGCGCCGGAATGCTCACCGGGGGAAACACCGCCGCCAACGCTGGAGCCATCCTGCGCGCGCATGTTGTCTTCGGGAGAGCCTTCGACCGCGGCGTCAAAATTATCGGCCAGATCATCCGGTTTGATCTTGCGGAATTCGTCTGAAATGCCGAACAGAATATTCTGCATCTCTTTGGTTTTCAGCATACCCAGAACGATATGCCCGGTGCGGACCTGACCGGAATTATACTTGAGCGAGCCATAGACCCAAGCGCGTTCGACCGCGTTTTCCAGATGGCTCGACAGATCGGAAATCGCCGAGGCGCCACGTGGCAAACCATCCAGCGCGCGGGTCATATCGCGGGCGAGGTTGGAAGCGTCCAGCTTGTAATGCTTGGCGATGCGGTGAATGTCGCTGTCGGCCCCTTGCAGGATCTGGTGGAACCAGTGCACCACCTCGA
>JBFHGI010000182.1:0-5366 GCA_041583175.1 Pseudorhodobacter sp.
CGTCTTGCGGCGGCCGATCCGGCGGATCTGTTCTGATGGCGGGCGCGGCGTTTCCGATCGAGGTGCAGGGCCTGAACCACTATTTCGGCACGGGCGAGGCGCGCAAACAGGCGATCTTTGATCTGAACCTGACGATCAAGCGCGGCACGCTGACCATTCTGATGGGCCCATCGGGGTCGGGCAAGACCACTGTCTTGACGCTGATGGGTTGTTTGCGCGAGGTGCAGGAGGGGCGCGTGGGTTTGCTTGGCCATGAGTTGCATGGCGCGCCGGAGGCGGAGCTTGTGCAGTTGCGCCGCCGGTTGGGGTTCATCTTTCAGGCGCATAACCTGCATGAAAGCCTGACAGCGGTGCAGAATGTGCTGATGGGCTTGCAGGTGCATGGGCCGGGCAATGCGGACAGACAACAGGCGGCAGCAACCCACATGCTGGGGCTGTTGGGGCTGGCAGAGCGGCTGGATTACCTGCCCGCCAACCTGTCGGGCGGACAAAAGCAGCGGGTGGCTGTGGCCCGCGCGCTGGTGTCGAACCCCGAAGTGATCTTTGCCGATGAGCCGACGGCCGCGCTTGACAAGGACTCGGGTCGGGTGGTGGTGGAGATGCTGAAAACGCTAGGTCAGCGCCGCGGGGTGACCACGGTGATGGTGACCCATGACAACCGCATCATGGACCTTGCCGACCGCATCATCACGCTGGAAGAGGGGCGTGTGGTGGAGGACAGAACGCCGTAGGGAGCGCCCGACGCAGGCGTTTTCAGGTATTTTTGCCAAGATGAAATCAGGCGGCTTGCGCAAGGGCGGCAAACGCGGCAAGACAGGCGGTAGCAGCGATGGCGTCGTTGCGGGGCGGCTGGATGCACTGGCGCGGCTGGCCCAGATTTTCGTCCTGTACGCCGGGGCCTTTTCGGGGGTCCGGCCAGAGGCGCGCCCCCCTTGCATATGAGGTCTGACGATGGTGCTTGCCCGTCCCGAGAATTACCGTTTCCACAATGGCAGCAAAGGCGCGCTGCCCTTTGCCCCCGAGGAATACGAGGCGCGGCTGGAAGGGCTGCGCGATATCATGGAGATGCATGGGCTGGATGCCATCGTGCTGACCTCTATGCACAATGTCGCCTATTATTCTGGGTTTCTCTATTGTTCCTTCGGTCGGCCCTATGCCTGTGTGGTGACAGGGTCCGAATGTGTGACGGTCAGCGCGGGGATTGATGCGGGCCAGCCATGGCGGCGCAGTATTGGCGATAACATCACCTATACCGATTGGCAGCGCGATAATTTCTGGCGCGTGGTGGCGGGGGTTGTGGGAACGGGCAAATCGGTCGGCTGCGAGGGCGACCATCTGACCTTGGTGCAATCCGAAAAGCTGAACCATTTCCTGAAGCCCAAGCGCGGGATGGATATCGCGCCCGCGACCATGGCGCAGCGGATGGTGAAATCGGAGGCGGAGCTGGCGCTGATCCGCCACGGCGCGCAGGTCGCCGATATCGGGGGGCACGCCATTCGCGAATGTCTGATTGCAGGCAAGGGCAAACGGTTGCGCGAGATTGACGTGGCAATGGCAGGCCGCGATGCGATGGAGCTGGAGATTGCAGGGCGCTTTCCCGATGCCGAATATCGCGACACTTGGGTCTGGTTCCAGTCGGGGTTGAACACGGACGGCGCGCATAACCCGGTCACAGGGCGTGTCTTGCAGCAGGGCGATATCCTGAGCCTTAACTGTTTTCCGATGATTTCCGGCTATTACACCGCGTTGGAGCGGACGATGTTTCTGGGTTCGGTCGATGACGCCAGCCTGAAAATCTGGGAAGCCAATGTCGCCGCGCATGAATTTGGCATGAGCCTGCTGAAACCGGGGGCGACCTGTTCGGGCGTGACCGCCCAGATCAATGATTTCCTGGCCGAGCGGGATTTGCTGCAATACCGCACCTTTGGTTACGGCCATTCATTCGGCATCCTGTCGCATTTCTATGGCCGCGAGGCGGGGCTGGAATTGCGCGAGGATATCGACACCGCGTTGGAGCCGGGGATGGTGATTTCCATGGAGCCGATGCTGACGATTGCCGATGGCAAGCCCGGCGCGGGTGGTTACCGTGAGCATGACATCCTGTTCATCACCGAAGACGGGAACGAGAATATCACCGCCTATCCTTATGGCCCGGACTTCAACGTGGTGGGCTGACGCCGAGGCGAATTTCGCTATTTCATCAATCTGTAACGCGCCTGTCATGGGCGCGTTACCCATGCTGGCCAGACCCTTGCGCAACTGACCCCGCGTAAGAGGACGCCATGAAACCCCATTCGATTTGCCTGACTTCAGTGTTTGCGATCTGCACAGCCCTGCCTGCATTGGCCGAGATGAACTTCAACCGTATTGCCAGCTTCGCCACGCCGCAGAACATGGCCGCGGGCGAGGATACGGCCCGCCCGACCAGTGCGGAGATCATTGCGGCATCCGAAGATGGCATGACGCTTGTCTATACCGATAGCCCTTTGGGCGTGGTGGGCTTGATTGATATCACCGATCCGGCAGCGCCCAAAGCGATGGGAAATATCGACGTGGGTGGAGAGCCGACAACGGCTGTCTTTATCGGGGACAAGGTGTTTTCGGCGGTGAATACCTCTGAAAGCTACACCAACCCCTCGGGCAAGCTAGTGGCGATTGATCTGGAAAGCCGCAGCATCGTTGCGGAATGTGATATCGGCGGCCAACCGGATTCGGTGGCCCGCGCCAAGGACGGCAGCTTTCTGGCTATCGCAATCGAAAACGAGCGGGATGAGGACCTGAACGACGGGGCCTTGCCGCAGATGCCTGCCGGCTTCGTGGTGAAACTGCCGGTGACGGATGGTCTGCCGGATTGCGACGCCCTGCAAAAGATCGAGATGACCGGGCTTGCCGGGATTGCTGGCGAGGACCCCGAGCCGGAATATGTGGATGTGAACGCGGCGGGGGAAATCGTCGTGACCTTGCAGGAAAACAACCATGTGGTGATCATCGGGGCCGATGGTGCCGTGGCCAGCCATTTCAGCGCGGGCGCAGTGACGCTGGACGGGGTTGACCTGACCGATGAGCGCGGTGCGATCCGCTTTGACGAGGTTCAGGCCGACCGCAAGCGCGAGCCTGACGCGGTGCAATGGCTGGGTGACGATATGATCGTCACCGCCAATGAGGGCGACTATGACGGCGGCAGCCGTGGCTGGACGATCTTCAACCGCGACGGCTCGGTTGTGTATGAGTCGGGCATGGCGTTCGAATATGCGGTGGCGCAGGTGGGCCATTACCCCGACAAGCGGTCTGATGCCAAAGGGGTGGAGCCGGAAACGGTTGAGATCGGTACCTTCAACGATGTTCCGATGGGTTTTATCGCGTCCGAGCGTGGCTCGGTTATCGGGGTCTATGATCTGAGCGATCCGGCGAAGCCTGTGCTGAAACAGATGCTGCCATCCGGTGTCAGCCCTGAAGGCATTGTCGCGATTCCGTCACGCGGGTTGATTGCGACAGCGAACGAGGTCGATCTGGTCGAGGATGGCGGCGTGCGGGCGCATGTGATGCTGTATCAGTTTCAGGACGGGCCTGCCGCCTATCCGATGATCACCTCGGCAGGCGCGGATAGCTTGATCCCTTGGGGCGCGCTCTCGGGCCTTGTGGCCGATGCGGAAAAGCCGGGGATGCTCTACGGCGTGAACGACAGTTTCTACGGGTTCCAGCCGACGATCTTTACCATTGATGCCACCGCCAAACCGGCGCGTATCACCGCCGCCCTGCCGGTCACGCGCGCAGGACTGCCCGCTCAAAAGCTGGATATGGAAGGCATTACGCTTGACGGTGATGGCGGGTTCTGGCTTGCCTCCGAAGGGCGCACCGATACGGTCACGCCGCATGCGCTGTACCGCGTGAATGCCAAGGGTGAGATCAAGGAAGAGATTGGCCTGCCGGTCGAATTGCTGGCGCATGAGGTCCGCTTTGGCTTTGAAGGGATCACAAAGGTCGGAGATGTGCTGTGGATGCCGGTGCAGCGCGAATGGGCCGATGATGCCAAGGGCGAAGTGAAGCTGGTGGCCTATGACACCGCCGCGAAAAGCTGGTCGGCCGTGCGCTATCCGCTGGATGAAAAGGGCAAGGGCTGGATCGGCCTGTCGGAGATCACCGCGCATGGCGATTGGGTCTATATCGTTGAGCGCGATAACCAGATCGGTGCGAATGCGGTCGTGAAGCGGCTCTACCGTGTGGCGCTGGCCGATTTGCAGGGGGCGGCGCTGGGCGGTGATCTGCCCATGGTCAAGAAAGAACTGGTGCGTGACCTGCTGCCCGATCTGGGCGTGCTGAACGGCTTTGCCGCCGAAAAGATCGAAGGCTTTGCGGTTGATTCTACTGGCACCGGATATGTGGTCACCGACAATGACGGTGTTGATGACGCCTCGGGCGAAACCCTGTTCTGGTCCATCGGTCAACTGCCCTGATCTGACCCGAAATGAAAAAGAATGGCCCTCAAGTGCAACTCTTGAGGGCTTTTCTGCGTTATGGCCTTGGTAGGCCTTGACGTCACGCCGCAGAAGTGGCCGTTCTGCGATAATTCGAATTAACTGAAGAGAGCGCATTGTGACCAATGTTCCCGTGAACCGCCGCACTTTCCTGACGCTGACTGGCTCGGCCTTGCTAGGTGCCTGCGCCGCGCCAGACGCACCGCCGAACCCGAATGCCGGTTTCATTGAAGGCTATGGCCCGATCTATGACAGTGGCTATAACCTGCCCGGGGTTCCGGCGGAGTTTTTGCAAGGCGTCAATCGCCGCATCACAGGCACCTATCTGGGCGAGCAGCCTGTGGGCACCATCGATGTCGATCCCTATGCCAAGTTTCTGTACTATGTGCGCGAGGGCGCGAATTCCGTGCGTTTCCCGATTGGTGCGGGGCGCGCTGGCCGCAGCTTCTCGGGGCAAGGCACGATTCAGGTCAAGAAGAAGTGGCCGGGCTGGACGCCGACCAAGAACATGCTGCGCACCGAGCCCGAAATCTATGGCCCCTTCGCGCGCGGTATTCGCGGCGGGTTGCGCAGCCCCTTGGGCGCACGCGCGCTGTATCTGTACCGTGGCGGGCGGGATACCTATTACCGGATCCACGGCACCAACGCGCTGGACTCCATTGGAAACTCCAGTTCGGCCGGCTGTATCCGCATGTTCAACCATGATGTGATTGCGCTTTATGAGATGGTGCCGATCGGCACGCGTGTCCATGTGCGTTCCGAGGCGGAATCTCTGCGGGTTGATCCGGAGAACTTCAATCGCGGGATCGAGGTTCCGGCCCGCCGCGTCGATCCGGAACTGATTTACAGCGAGGAGGCGATTGCCAACGATCCGCCGCCGGTTTTTGACGA
>JBFHGI010000183.1:0-5365 GCA_041583175.1 Pseudorhodobacter sp.
CCGCCTCCAAAGCCTCGAATACATGCGCCGCCTGGTCGGTGGAGACATAAAGCTCCCAGCCCAACTCGCCCACATAGGTCACGCGATGCGCCCGCGCGAGGCCCATGCCAATCTCGATTTCCTGCGCTGTGCCAAAGGGATGCGCCTCGTTGCTGAAATCGGCAGGGGACACCGCCTGCAACAGCTCCCGGCTTTTCGGCCCCATCACGCACAGCACCGCCTCCCCCGCCGTCACATCGGTGATCACGGCAAAGGCCTCGCCCAGATGCCGCCGCAACCACGCCAGATCGCGCTGCAAGGTCGCCCCCGGCACCACCAGAAAATAAGCCGTCTCGCTCAACCGCGTCACGGTCAAGTCACTCTCGATCCCGCCCGCCGCGTTCAACATCTGCGTGTAAACGATCCGCCCCGCAGGCACATCGACATCATTGGCACAGACCGATTGCAGGAACGCGCAAGCATCGCGCCCCTCCACCCGGATCTTCCCGAAGGAGGTCATGTCGAACAGCCCGACACCCGTCCGCACGGCCTTATGCTCGGCGGCGGCATTGTCAAACCAGTTCTGCCGCCCCCAGGAATACTGGTACTCCCGCGCCTGCCCCTCACCCGCAAACCAATTGGCCCGCTCCCATCCCGCAACCTCGCCAAACACCGCCCCACGCGCCTTCAGATGCTCATGCAAAGGCGAGCGCCGCACCCCGCGAGAGGTCGCCATCTGCCGATAGGGAAAGTGATCGGCATAAAGCAGACCCAAGGTTTCCGACACCCGCTCCTTCAAATAGCTGCGGTTGCGCTGGAACGGCTGCGCGCGGCGAATGTCCACTTCCCACAGATCAAAGGGCGCCTCGCCTTCGGTGATCCAATGCGCCAGCGCCATGCCCGCGCCGCCCGATCCGGCAATCCCCACCGAGTTATAGCCCGCCGCCACCCAATAGCCGCCCAATTCCGGGGCCTCGCCCAGATAATAGCGGTCATCTGGCGTAAAACTCTCCGGCCCGTTGAAAAACGTGTGAATCCCCGCCGATTGGAACAAAGGCATCCGCTCCATCGCGGCCTCCAGAATGGGCTGGAAATGGTCCCAATCCTCGGGCAGCGTGTCGAACTCGAAATCCTCGCGAATGCCGCCCATGCCCCACGGCTTTGCCTTGGGCTCAAAGGCCCCGATCATCATTTTGCCCGCATCCGATTTGTAATAGGCGCATTCATCCGGCACCCGCAGCACCGGCAAATGCCCCAACCCCTCGATCGGCTCGGTGATCAGATAGAAATGCTCACAGGCATGCAGCGGCAAGGTCACGCCACTGGCCTCGGCCAGATCGCGCCCCCACATGCCGCCACAGTTGATGACCACATCGGCGGCAATATGCCCCGGTTCGCCCTCCACCACATAATCCACACCCGTGACGCGCCCCGCAGCCCGCGTCACACCCGTCACCTTGACGCCTTCCAAAACCTTGGCGCCACGCATCCGCGCGCCCTTGGCCAATGCCATCGCGATATTGGCAGGGTCGCATTGCCCGTCCAGCGGCAAATGCACCGCCCCCACCACATCCCCCACGTTCAGATGCGGATACATGGCCTTGACCTCAGCGGGCGACACTTCCGCCACATCCACCCCGAAAATCCGCGCCGTTGTCGCCTGCCGCAACAACTCCTCATGCCGCGCCTGCGTCAACGCGACCGAGATCGACCCGACCTGCCGCATCCCCGTAGCAACGCCGGTTTCCGCCTCCAGCTTCACATAAAGATCGGCCGAATATTTCGCCAAACGCGTCATATTCGCACTGCCGCGCAACTGCCCGATCAACCCCGCCGCATGCCATGTCGTGCCAGAGGTCAACCGCTTGCGCTCCAGCAGCACAATATCCGTCCAGCCCGCCTTGGCCAAATGATAGGCGACCGAGCAACCAGACACCCCACCGCCAATAATCACCGCACGCGCCGTCTTCGGAACCTCAGCCATCGCCTCACCCATTCATCTGGTCAAAAATATCCTCGGGGGGTCTGGGGGGCAGACAGCCCCCCAGCCTTGTCACGCACGGATGCGCTCGTTCTTCGGGTCCCACATCGGCGCATCTTCCTGCACCACCGCGCGGTGCCGCTGGCCAAAGATTTCCACCTCCAACACGGTCCCCGCTTCGTTCAGATCGCTGCGCAACATGCCAAGCCCGATGCAAGCCCCCACGCGATGGCCAAAATACCCGCTCGTCACCTCACCCACGACCGTATCGCCATGCCAGATCGTCGACATATAAGGCGGGTCATAGTCCCCCGCCTCGATTTTCAGCGTCGCGAATTGCTTGGAAACCCCGCGCTGCTTTTCCGCCGCCAAAGCCGCCTTGCCACGGAACTCATGGTTCCAATCGACAAACCGCTCCAACCCGCCTTGCAGCACGGTGTAATCGGTCGATAGATCGCCTTTCCACGCCCGATAGCCCTTTTCGATCCGCAAGGAATTCAGCGCGAACATGCCAAAGGGCCGCAAGCCATGGCCCTGCCCGGCAGCGATCAGCGCATCCCACACGGCAGGCGTATCGGCGCGGCGTGAATGCACCTCCCAGCCCAGTTCCCCCGCAAAAGACACCCGCATCAACACCACCTCGGCCCCGGCAATCACCGCCTTTTGCCAACTCAGCCACGGCTGGCTCAAATCCGCGCCACAGACCGCCGCCAAAATCGCGCGACTGTTCGGCCCGGTCAAAATCTGGCAAGACCAGTCGTCGGTTTCATCCCGCAGATGCAACCCATGCGGCAGGGTCGAAAGCAACAACTCCCGGTCATGCGCCTGCGCCGTGGCGGCAGTGATCAGCATCACCTCCTCCTCCGCCACCCGCGCCACCGACATCTCGGTGACAATCCGGCCCTTCTCATCGGCGAAATACGCCAGCCCCAAGCGCCCCACCTTCGGCACCCGCCCGGTAATCTGCGCGCTGAGCCAATCAATCACGCCCTTGCCCGAAACCCGAAAGCGCGAGAATCCCGGCAAGTCCAAAATCCCCGCAGCATCACGCACCGCCTCGCATTCCGCCTGCACCGCGCCGAACCACGCGCCTTCGCGCTTCCATGTCTGCCCCCCCTCGGGTGACAGGTCATCCCCTGCGCGCGCATACCAATTCGCACGCTCCCAGCCATTATACGCCCCGAATTGCGCGCCCATCCCCGCCACGCGATCATGCACCGCGCTCAGCTTCTGGCCCCGCCCCGCAGGCCAGGCGAAATGCGGGAAATGCATGCCATATTCATGGCCATAGACCTCCATCCCCTTGGCGATGCAATACTCTTCGCCCTCGAATCCGGTAAAGCGGCGCGGGTCACAAGACCACATATCCCACTCGGTCGCGCCCTCGGTCACCCATTCCGCCAAGACCTTGCCCGCGCCCCCGGCCTGACAAATGCCAAAGGTGAACACACAGGCCTCAAACGCATTCGGAACCCCCGGCATCGGCCCGATCAGCGGGTTGCCATCCGGTGTATAAGGAATTGGCCCATTGATCACCTTGGTCAGAGGCGCCGTGCCCAACAGCGGCACCCGCGCCATCGCATCCTCGATATGCCATTCCAACCGCTCCAGATCATCGGGGAAAAGCTGGAAACTGAAATCGGCGGGGAAAGGATCATCCTTGCTGACCCAATGCGCACGGCAATTGCCCTCATAGGGGCCAAGGTTGAAGCCGTTCTTTTCCTGCCGCAGATAATAGCTGCTGTCGACATCGCGCAGCAGCGGCAACTTGCCCCCCGTCTGCGCGCTATACTCCGCCACCTCTGGCACAGTATCGAACAACATATACTGATGGCTCATCACCATCATCGGGACCTCGCGGCCAAACATCCGCCCGACCTCGCGCGCGTAATATCCCGCCGCATTGACCACATATTCACAGCGGATCTCGCCCTTTTCGGTCACGATCACCCATTCATCCGCTTCGCGGCGCACCGCAGTCACCGGGCAGAACCGCTCAATCCGCGCGCCCATATTGCGCGCGCCCTTGGCCAAAGCCTGCGTCAATTGCGCCGGGTCAATATCACCGTCATTCGGATCATACAGCGCCCCGCTCAGATCATGCGTCTCAAGAAAAGGATACCGCGCCTTGATCTCCTCAGGGGCCAGAACCTCGAGGTCCATCCCCTGATAGCGCCCCATGCCAGCCACGCGCTTGAACTCGTCCAGCCGCTCTGCCGTATGGCCCAAGCGCACCGATCCCGTGACATGGTAATTCATCGGATAATCCACCTCGGCGCCAAGGCCCCGATACAGTTCCGCCGAATAGCGCTGCATGTTCATGATCGACCAAGAGCTTGAAAACGTGGGCACATTCCCCGCCGCATGCCAGGTAGAGCCTGCCGTCAACTCGTTCTTTTCCAACAGAACGCAATCCGTCCAACCCGCCTTGGCCAGATGATACAGACAAGACGCCCCGACCGCCCCGCCGCCAATGATCACCACCCGCGCGCTCGTTGGAAAATCAGCCATTGCCCCACCCTTCATCTGGTCGAAAATATCCCCGCCGGAGGCAACCGCCATCGGCTGCCAGCGCAGGTTTCTGCGTGACTATCCACCCGAATCCAGAGCCTTTCAATTCGTCAAATCCGGGCTTATTAATCGGAAAATCCGATTAGGAGCCGCCATGCACCCCGAGCAGATCGAAACCTTCCTCGACCTTGTGGAAACCCACAGTTTCAACCGCACGGCAGAGCGTCAGGGATTGACGCAATCCACCGTTTCGGGCCGCGTCACAGCGCTGGAGCAATCGCTTGGTGTCCGGCTCTTCACCCGCTCCCGCGCAGGCACGGAACTGACGACGGAGGGGCTGAAATTCGCCCCCCACGCGCGCCTTTTGCGCCACACATGGGCCGAGGCGCGCCATTCCGTCACCCCCGTAGGCGAGGCGGTGATCAACATCCGTCTTGGCATCCAATCCGATCTGGCGCCCAACCATCTGGCCGATTGGATGGTCGGCTTCCAGCACCAGTTGCCCGATTGCGCTTTCTATGTCGAACCCGATTTCTCGGCCCAGATGTGCCGCGATCTGGCCTCTGGCGTGTCGGATTTCGCGGTGCTGTTCACGCCGCACCCCTCGCCCGATCTGAATTTCACCACGCTTGGCGAATGCAAATACCGCCTGATCTCCTCCGAGACGGACAGCCGCAAGGAATTGAACCCGAAAACCTATATCCGGGCAAATTTTGCGCCCGCCTTCGATGCGACCCACCGCGCCGCCTTGCCGGAACTGCAAGGCGCCCCTATCGCTGCGGGGCAAAGTGCCACCATCGCGGGCCTGCTGAACAAGATGGGGGGGGCCGCCTATCTCCTAGATGTCATCGCCGCCGATCTGGTCGCCTCGGGGCGGTTTCAGGTGGTGCGGGA
>JBFHGI010000184.1:0-5351 GCA_041583175.1 Pseudorhodobacter sp.
CTTGCCGGTGGGCTTCGGGCCATCATTGAAGATATGCCCGAGATGCCCGCCGCAGCGGCGGCAGTGGACCTCGGTGCGCTTGGTGAAGAGGCTGTTGTCCTCCTTGGTCCCGACATTGCCTTTGATCGCGTCGTAATAGCTCGGCCAACCGGTGCCGCTGTCGTATTTCGTTTCCGAACTATAGACAGGCAAGGCGCAGCCCGCGCAGTTATAGGTGCCTTTGCGCGACTCTTTCAGCAGTGGTGAGGTTTCGCCTTTCAAGCTGTTGGAAAAAGGCTTTTCGGTCTGTTCCTCGCGCAGAACGGCAAACTGGGCCGGTGTCAGCAGTTTTTTCCATTCTGCTGTCGTGCGCGTAATCTCAAATTCAGCAGCCCAGACAGGTAGGGCGGCAAGGCCTGTGGTTGCGAATGCAGTCGTCATGAAAATGCGGCGTGTGAGCATGGTGTTCTCCTCTTTGCTGATGGATATACCGCAGAAACGGCGCAGAAGTTTCATCACATTCGCGGTATTTTAAGGTGAGTCCGTGATTCCCTCGCCATGCCAGCGATGCGGATACGACAGAAACTGTCGCTGATGCGCTTGTCTTTGCGGCGAAAGGCGGGTTTGCTTTGTCGCGATACCAAGGGGTGCGGCAGATGCGATATTCGGGTTTGAGGGTCATTACGGAGGGGCTGTTCGGCAACAAGGGCTGGAAGCCTGTGTGGCGCAACCCCGAGCCGAAACCCGAGTATGATGCCATCATCATCGGTGGGGGCGGGCATGGGCTGTCGACGGCCTATTATCTGGCCAAGAACCACGGGATGACGAAGATCGCCGTGCTGGAAAAGGGTTATATCGGGTCCGGCAATATCGGGCGCAACACGACGATTGTGCGGGCGAATTACTTTTTGCCGGGCAATTCAGAGTTTTACAGCCATTCCCTCAAGCTGTGGGAAGGGCTGGAAGCCGATCTGAATTACAACGTGATGCACAGCCAGCGCGGCTTGATCAACCTGTTCCACAGTGACGGGCAACGCGATGCCTTTGTGCGGCGCGGCAATTCGATGATCAATCAGGGAGATGATGCGATCTTGCTGGACCGTGAAGCTGTGCGGGAACATCTGCCTTATCTGGATTTCGAGCAGACGCGCTTTCCGATCTATGGCGGGTTGTTGCATCCGCGGGGCGGTACGGCGCGGCATGATGCGGTGGCTTGGGGCTATGCGCGGGGTGCTGACCTGCGCGGGGTCGATCTGATCCAGAACTGTGAAGTGACGGGGATTGATGTCGAGGGTGGGCGTGTCGTGGGTGTCCAGACCACGCGCGGTGCGATCAAGGCGAAGAAGGTCGGCATGGTGGCGGCGGGCCGTTCGGGGCAGGTCGCGGCAATGGCAGGGATGCGCTTGCCGATCGAAAGTCATGTGTTGCAGGCTTTTGTGACCGAGGGGCTGAAGCCGGTGATCGACCATGTTGTCAGTTTTGGCATGGGGCATTTCTATATCAGCCAGTCGGACAAGGGCGGTTTGGTCTTTGGCGGTGACATTGAGTTCTATGCCTCCTATGCCAGCCGCGGTAACCTGCCGATGGTGGAGCATGTGATGGAAGCGGGGATGACCCTGATGCCGATGATTGGGCGGGCCAAGGTGTTGCGGTCCTGGGGCGGGATCATGGATATGACGCCGGACGGCTCTCCCATCATCGACAAGACGCCGGTTGATGGGCTGTTTGTTGATGCGGGCTGGAACTATGGGGGGTTCAAGGCGGTTCCTGCGAGCGGCTGGTGTATGGCGCATCTGATGGCGACGGGCGAGAGCCACGAGGTCGCGCGTCGCTTCCGGCTGGACCGTTTCAAGACCGGGCATCTTCTGGATGAAGAAGGCACCGGCAGCCAACATAATCTGCACTGAGGGAATATCATGCGTATCACCTGCCCCTTATGTGGCCCGCGCGACCGGCGAGAATTTTATTACTACGGGTCAGAGGATTATCTGACCTTGCCGGAGGGCGAGGACTTGGACGCTATCGACGCCCATCTGCACCTGCGCGACAATCCGGCGGGGATAACGCGGGATCTTTGGTATCATGAAATGGGCTGTGCGGCGTGGTTGCTGGTGACGCGGGATACGGTGACGCATGAGATTTCCGATGTGGCGCTGGTGGCAGAGGGCGGATCAGCGGCCAAGATGAAGTCAGGGCGCGCGCTATGAGGGTCGAGGGCAAAGGCCGTATTGACCGTTCGGCGCCGGTCCGGTTCCGCTTTGACGGGGTGGAGTATCAGGGGTTCAAGGGCGATACGCTGGCCTCGGCGCTGCTGGCGAATGGGGTCAAGCTGTTTGGGCGCAGCTTCAAATACCATCGCCCGCGCGGGGTTCTGACCGCAGGGTCGGAGGAGCCGAACGCGCTGGTCGAGGTGATCGAGGGGCGGCAGCAGACGCCCAATGTGCGGGCCACCGTGCAGGAGATTTATGAGGGGCTGGAAGCGAAAAGCCAGAATCGCTGGCCGAGCCTCGGCTTTGATATTCTCGCGGTGAATGATCTGGCTTCGCCGTTTCTGAGTGCCGGATTCTATTACAAGACCTTTATGTGGCCGCGTGCGTTCTGGGAGCGGCTTTATGAGCCTGTCATCCGCCGCGCGGCGGGGCTTGGTCGATTGTCGGGGCGCCATGATGAGGCGGATTACGAGAAAGCCTATGCCTTTTGTGACCTGCTTGTGATCGGCGCGGGGCCGGCGGGGCTTGCGGCGGCCTTGCAAGCGGCGCGCGCGGGGGCCGATGTGATCCTGACCGATGAAAGCGCCGAGATGGGCGGGCGTTTGCTGGCTGATACGGCGCAGATTGACGGCAGGCCCGCGGCGGATTGGGCCACGGCGGTGTTGGCCGAATTGGGCGGTTTGCCGAATGTGCGGTTGATGGCGCGTACCACGGTAGCAGGGGCCTATGATGGCGGGACGTACGGCGCGTTGGAACGGGTGGGCCTGCATATGGCAGAGCGCCCGGACCTGCCGCGCGAGTGTTTCTGGCGGATTGTGGCGGGGCAGGCGGTTCTGGCGGCGGGCGCGCAGGAGCGGATGATTGCCTTTGCCGATAATGACCGACCGGGGATCATGACAGCCAGCGCGCTTCGGACCTATCTGAACCGCTATGGCGTGGCACCTGGCCAGCGCGTGACGATTTTTGCCAATAATGACAGCGCGCGTCAGACTGCCCGCGACCTGATGGCCGCCGGAGTGGAGGTGGCCGCGATCATTGATGCGCGGGCGGACGCGAGTGTGGCCGAGGAGTGCCCGGTTTATGCAGGGGCCACGGTTGTCGGCACCAAGGGACGCAAGGCGCTGCGGTCGATCACGGTGTTGCATCGCGGCGGCGAGATCGAGATCGAGACGGATTGTCTTGGCGTGTCCGGTGGTTGGAACCCGTTGATCCATCTGACCTGCCATATGAATGGACGCCCGCTCTGGGATGCGGGGCTTGCGGCCTTTTTGCCAAAACCGGGTGCGGTGCCGGGTTTGCATGTGGCGGGTGCGGCAGCGGGGGTGTTCTCCACGGCGCAATGCCTTGCATCGGGGGCAGGCGTGGCGGTGACAGCCCTTGCGGCGCTGGGCCGCAAAGCCGTGCCGATTGAGCTGCCCGCAGCAGAAGAGGCGGATTATGACTTGTTGCCGTTGTGGGAAGTGAAGGGCAAGCGGCGGGCCTGGCTCGATTTCGCCAATGATGTGACGACCAAGGATGTGCGGCTGTCGGCGCAGGAGAACTTTGCCTCTGTCGAACATATGAAACGCTATACCACGCAAGGTATGGCCCCCGATCAGGGCAAGAATTCCAACATGGGGGCGTTGGCGGTTTTGGCCGATGCCACGGGGCGCAGTATTGCCGAGACGGGGGTGACGACGTTCCGCCCGCCCTTCAGTCCGGTTTCGATTGCGGCGATGGGCGCGGGTGGCAGGGCGGAAGGTTTTGCGCCGCAACGCTTCATGACCTCCCATTCCGCGAGTGTTGAACGGGGCGCGCCGATGATCGAGGCAGGGCTGTGGTATCGGCCCAGTTACTTCCCGCGTCTGGGCGAGGTCACCTGGCGCGAGGCCTGCGACCGGGAGGTTGCCATGGTGCGCAGCACGGTGGGCGTGGCCGATGTGTCCACGCTGGGCAAGATCGACATTCAGGGCCGCGATGCGGCGCGCTTTCTGGATCTGGTCTATACCAACACGTTTTCCACGCTGCCAGTGGGCCGTGTGCGCTATGGCTTGATGTTGCGTGCGGACGGGCATGTGCTGGATGATGGCACCACAGCGCGCTTGGGTGAAAACCACTTTCTGATGACGACGACAACGGCGGCCGCTGGCCTTGTGATGCGGCATCTGGACTTTGTGGCGCAGGCCTATTGCGCGGATTGGGATGTGCGGTTCATCTCGGTGACGGAGACCTGGGCGCAGTTTGCGGTGGCGGGACCAAAGGCCAAGGCGCTGCTGGAAACGCTTGTCGCGGTGGACTTGCCGTTCATGGGCTGCGCGGCGGTGCAGGTGGGGCAGGTTGCGGGGCGGTTGTTCCGCATCTCTTTCTCGGGCGAGCAGGGCTATGAGATCGCGGTGCCCGCGCGCTATGGCGAGGCGCTGTTCCGGGATTTGCTGGCGCGGGCCGAAACCCTTGGCGGTGGCGCTTACGGGATGGAGGCGCTGAATGTGCTGCGGATTGAAAAGGGCTTTATCACCCATGCCGAAATTCACGGGCGCACCACTGCCTTTGATATCGGGATGGAAAAGATGGTTTCGGCCAAGAAGGACTGCATCGGCAAAGGGGCGGCCGCGCGGCCCGGATTGGTGGGCCCTGAGCGTGAGCAAATGGTCGGGCTGCGTCCGGTGAATGAGGCGGCTATTTCGGCGGGGGCGCATCTGTTCAACCCCGGCGAAGAGGTGGCGCGGGTGAATGATCAGGGCTATGTCACTTCGGTGTGCTATTCGCCGACCTTGGGCGGCTATCTCGGCCTTGCTTTCCTGCGGAACGGACGGGCGCGGCATGGTGAAATGGTGCGGCTGGTGGACCATCTTCGCAAGATCGACCTGCTGTGCGAGGTTTGTGACCCTGTGTTCCATGACAAAGAGGGGGTGAAGCTTCGTGGCTGATCTGATCGCAAAAAGCCCGCTTTGGGGAAAAGCGCCTGTGACAGCGGGCGGGGTAACCTTGGCAGAGGTTGATTTGGGGCCGATAACCTCGGTCGCGCCCTTTGTTGGCAAGGAAAAAACGCTGGCGGCGGCGTTGAAGCCTTTGGCCTTTCCAGCGCCGAACAGCATCTCTGCAAAAGGGGCGGCGCGGCTGGTCTGGACGGGGCGTGGACAGGCGTTTCTCTTGGGCGCTCCGCCGGGGGAATGGTCGGATCTC
>JBFHGI010000185.1:0-5349 GCA_041583175.1 Pseudorhodobacter sp.
ACATATTGGCGATAGTGATGTTTTCTGACGCCCCATTGGTCAACAAGATCTCGAAGGAAAAGGGCTGGCCTTCGGCGTTTTTCAGCACACCGGCGCTATCGGCTGACCAACCGGCCTCTTCCAGCAGCTTTTTGGCCGCGCGGATGTTGCGCCGGTTGGTGGCGCTGTCAGCCACGGGCAGGGCATAGCCCTCGATCGTACCGGGGGGCAGTTCGGCGGCGAAGGGTTGCAACAGCGCCAATTCTCGGCCCGTTGCGGGGGTGCCCGGTTCCATCCCAAGAACCGAGTTATGGAAATAGGACTGGATGCGCGGGGCAGTGCCGCCGGTGATCGTGGTGTTGATCTGCTCAAAATTGAACGCAAGGATCAGCGCCTCACGCACACGCCAATCCTGGAATTTATCGCGGCGCGTGTTCATGACAAAACCGTCGATGCCCGAGGGGCGGTTATGCGGGATCTCGGATTTCACGATTTCGCCCGAAGCGACAGCGGGGAAGTTATATTGCTCCTCCCATTTCGCGGCATTGGTCTCGCGGTAGCTGGTGATTTCACCGGCCTTGAACGCCTCGAACACCACACCGCCATCGCCGAAAAAATCGTAGCGCACCTCATCAAGGTTATGGCGCCCCTTATTGAAGGCCAGATCCTTGCCCCACCAATCAGGGTCTTTGACGAAAGAGATAAACCGCCCCGTTTCATAGGGGCCAACGACATAGGGGCCAGAGCCGATAGGGGCCTCCAGCGTCGAATCGGTGAAGTCCTTGCCCTCCCACTGCGCCTTTTGCAGTACGGGGCGCAGGCCGAGGATCAGCGGAAGCTCCCGATCTTCCTCGTTAAAGGTGAATTTGACCGAGAGCGGGCCGGTAATCTCGGCACTGGCAATCTTGGTCCAACTGTTGAGATATCGCGGGTGGCCGATGGTGCCGAGCGTCTCGAAACTCCAAAGCACGTCTTCTGCGG
Source organism: Pseudorhodobacter sp. (assembly GCA_041583175.1). Classification (GTDB taxonomy): domain Bacteria; phylum Pseudomonadota; class Alphaproteobacteria; order Rhodobacterales; family Rhodobacteraceae; genus Pseudorhodobacter. The sequence continues at coordinate 961 of JBFHGI010000185.1, forward strand.
TCACAGGGCTGCCATCGGAAAACCTCGCCTCGGGCCGCAGGGTGAATTCCACGAAACTGCGCGCGTCATCCGTCTCCACCGATTCGGCCAAAAGCCCGTAAAGCGTGAAAGGCTCATCATAGGAGCGGCCCAGAAGTGTCTCGACCGTTAGTCCGGTTTGGCCCCAAGGTGCGCGGCCCTTCAGAATGAACGGGTTAAGCGAATCGAAGCTGCCCGATTCGCCAAAAACGATACGTCCGCCGGCCGGTGCATCAGGGTTCGCGTAGGGGAGGGACACAAAATCGGGTGGAAGGTCCGGTTCGCCATACATAGCTATGGCGTGTTTCGGCTCTGCCAGGGCGGGAATCGCTGCGGCGCATAGCAAAATGCCTGCCGTTGCATTGCGCAGATTTGAGAAAAATTGATGTTTCATTCCGGCAACAATTCCAATTCGCCAAGGTTTCTTGGCCAAGACACTACGGTTGGTTATGAGGTTTTTCAAACTTTTAACTTGGCCCCGCGCAAGTTAGCGCGTATAAAGTACGAACTGCTCGATAGGTTTCTTGCCTGTATGAAACCTGCCTCAATAACTTAACGCCAGCTTCGCGCTGGCGTTTTTTTTTGCTCCACCCTCTGCCCGCGCGGTAAATTCGGCGGCACTGACGGACGTGCGGGCATTCCCTTCTGCGGGCGGAGGTGTATTGATGATGCAAACGCAGCAATCAGGAGATCAGCATGACCCTTGCAGGAAAAACCGCCATCATCACCGGGTCGAATTCTGGCATCGGGCTTGGTGTCGCGCATGAACTGGCGCGCGCCGGGGCGGATGTGGTCATCAACTCTTTCACCGATCGCGACGAAGACCATGCGCTTGCCGCCGAAATTGCAGCCGAGCATGGCGTGAAGGTGCGCTACATCCAGGCCGATATGTCAAAACCCGATGAATGCCGGGCGTTGATCGAAAAGGCAGGGGCCTGCGATATTCTGGTGAACAACGCGGGCATCCAATATGTCGCGGGAATCGATGAGTTTCCGGTCGAGAAGTGGAACGCGATTCTGGCGATCAACCTGTCATCGGCCTTTCATACCACCGCCGCCGCCTTGCCCTTGATGCGGGCAAAAGGCTGGGGGCGCGTTGTCAATGTGGCCTCGGCGCATGGCTTGACCGCCAGCCCCTATAAATCGGCCTATGTTGCAGCAAAGCACGGGGTTGTGGGCCTGTCCAAGGTTACGGCGCTGGAAACGGCAGGCGAAGGCATCACCTGCAACGCGGTTTGCCCCGGCTATGTGCTTACACCTTTGGTCGAATCCCAGATCCCCGACCAGATGAAAAAGCACAAGATGGACCGCGAGACCGTCATCAAAGAGGTCATGCTCGAACGCCAGCCCAGCCGCCAGTTTGCGACGACAGAACAGATCGGCGGCACGGTTGCGTTCCTGTGCTCATCAGCGGCCGACCAGATTACCGGCACCACAATCTCGGTCGATGGTGGCTGGACCGCGCTATGACCCAAGAAGATCAGAGCGAGGCAGGCCGCGAGACGCTGAACATCGACAACATGTTCCTATGCGGGTCCAGCTTCAGCCGTGTGAGTCTGTCGCGCGGCACCTTCCGCGATTCAGTGCTGACAGATGCAGTGTTTGATGATGCCAATATGGCGGCGGTGCGCTTTGAGAATGTGAATCTTTCGGGGGCCAAGTTGCATAACGTGAATCTGTCAGGCGCTGCGATAGATTTCGCCAATCTGCGGGATCTGGCGCTGACCAATGTTGATATCACCGGCATGACAATCGACGGCATTTTGCTGTCGGACCTGCTCGCGCATTGGGAGAGCAAGTGACTCCGGTTCGGGTCAATCTTGCGCTGCAGGGCGGCGGCGCGCATGGCGCGTTCACTTGGGGCGTGCTGGACCGGTTGCTGGAGGAGGAGTGGCTGGAGATTGCCGCGATTTCCGGCACCTCTGCCGGCGCGCTGAACGGTGCGGCGTTGAAATCCGGCTTGGTGGCAGGCGGGCGCTCAGGCGCAAAAGAGGCACTGGCCACGCTATGGGATGCGGTTGGCCGCGTCGGCGATATGCGGCTCAGCGCGTGGATGCAGCCGGTTCTGCCCTTTGCAGCAGCCATGACAGACCTTTGGGAAACCACCTTTGCCACCTCGCCACAAGGCATCGCGGCGCAGCTCTTTTCCCCCTATGCGTTGGGGGATAGCTGGGCCAATCCTTTGGCCCCGGTCGTCGCTGGTTTCGACTTTTCTACGGTCTGTGCCGATGCTGGCCCGCGCCTGTTCATCAACGCGACCAATGTGCGCAGCGGCAAGATCGGCGTTTTTGACGGGCAAAAGATTACGCCCGAGGCGATTCTGGCCTCTGGCTGTTTGCCCAATGCGTTCCAGGCGGTTGAAGCGCCGGACCCCGTGACCGGCAAGCTGGAATCCTGGTGGGATGGTGGATATTCCGGAAACCCTGCGCTGTTTCCCTTGTATGACAAAGACTTGCCAGACGATCTTATCCTTGTTGCAATCAACCCGATTTACCGCGACGCGGTGCCGAAAACCCCGCTGGAAATCCAGAACCGTATCAATGAAATCAGCTTCAACGGCCCCTTGCTGCGCGATCTGCGTGCCATTGCATTCGTGAAACGCTTGCTCGCCCAAGGTCGGCTGGAGGCGGGCAGCATGAAGGATATCGCGCTGCATCTGATTGCGGATGACGCGCTTATGAACACACTCACCGCCAGCAGCAAGCTTTTGCCCACGCCTGCCTTGCTGGAACGGCTCCGCTTGGCGGGGCGGGTGGCTGCGGATGCGTTCCTGACACGCCACCGCGATGCTTTGGGCAAACGCGGAACAGTTGACCCGATGGCCTTACTTGATTGACGCGGGAGGCTGCGTGATCAGCACCCCGTCTTTGTCCTTGCCATTGGGATAAACCAAGCCCGCCGAAATGATCAGCTTCGCGGCGTCTTCGATCTTCATATCCAGCATCCGCACATCGGTGCTTGGTACAAACAGCAAGAAGCCAGAGGTCGGGTTCGGCGTGGTCGGCAAAAACACCGACAGCATTTCCCCATGCTCGGGGAATTTTGCCGCAATCTCTCCCTTGGCATTGGTGGAGATAAACCCGATCGCCCAAATCCCTTCCTTGGGATATTCGACAAGGCAGGCTTTCTCGAAGTTCTGGTCGGTTTGCGCGAAAACGGTTTCAGCGATTTGCTTGATGCCGCTGTAGATCGTACGCACAACGGGGGTCCGGTCCACCAAACGCTCAGCCCAACTCAGGAATGACCGCCCGATCAGCCCGCGCGCGATCCACCCCATGAAGATGGTAAAGACCAGAAAGATGATAACCCCGGTCCCACGCAGGTTGATGCCGTTTTCCTTGCAAAAGAACGGCGGTTTCGCAGGGTCCGAGGCCCAGAAGCGCGACAAGCCGGTCGGCGTTTCGGTCAGCGAGGGGCAGAACCAATAGCCGAACCACTCTGACGGCTGGTATTTCTCGGGGATGAAAGGCAGCACGAAACCGTCAATCCAGCCCGTCACGGTCCAGATCAGGTAAAGCGTCAGACCAATCGGCAAAACCACGACCAACCCGGTCAGGAAACTGGCGCGCAACCCGCCAATAATGCCGCGTTTTTTCGGATGTGGTGTTTGCTGTTCGGTCATGCCTGATCCTCTGGACGCAAGCAATTTAGGGGCCGCAGCGGGTAACTACAATGGTTAACCGGAGGCATTTGCTCCCATTCCCCGCGCTTTGGCAATTTCTATAGCGATTTCAGCGCCCAAGCGGGCGTTGTTGCGCACTAGCGCGATATTCGCCACCAAAGACCGCCCTTCGGTCAGGGTAAAGATACGGTCCAGCAGGAACGGGGTCACCGATTTGGCCGCGATGCCCTGCGCTTCGGCCTCGGCCAGCGCCTGTTCGATCATCGGCATGATCTGCGGCAGCGGGATTTCATCTGCGACCGGGATAGGGTTCGTCACCAACTGCCCGCCCGAAAGGCCAAGCCGCGCCCGCATCAGATGGGCGGCGGCAATCTCGGCAGCACTGTCAAAGCGCAGCGGCGCCATTTGCCCAGAAGACCGCGCCCAAAAGGCAGGAAGCTCTGACTGACCGTAAGCGATCACCGGAACGCCAAGGGTTTCAAGCACTTCCATGGTTTTCGGAATGTCCAGAATGGCTTTTGCCCCTGCCGCAACCACCGTGACAGGCGTTTGGGCCAGCTCTTGCAGATCGGCGGAAATGTCGAAAGAGGTTTCGGCCCCACGATGCACGCCGCCAATGCCACCCGTGGCAAACACGTCGATCCCCGCAAGCTCTGCCGCGATCATGGTGGCAGCAACGGTGGTGGCCCCCGTATCGCCCGAGATCAGGCAAGCGGCCATATCGGCCCGCGACAATTTGCGCGCATCCG
>JBFHGI010000186.1:0-5347 GCA_041583175.1 Pseudorhodobacter sp.
AATGGCATGTCGCCAAGCGCTTGACGCAACGTATCCGCGATGTAACCCAGCTTCCGACAGTGGATTACCTGTTCAACGAAGCCTCTACGCCTTTACCGGATCTGGGGGGCATTCAGTCAACCTTGGAAAAGCGGACACGGCACCGGCGGGCGCTGGTTCGGATGCTGTTTGATTTCTGGGGTAAGGACACGCTGATCGTTTGTATCGATCCGGCCAATGTGGATCTGATGCAGGATTTTGCTGCCGATAAATCCACGGTCCGCCTGCTGGAGGTGGAGTGCGAGTTCAGCGACGAATATCTGATCGGCCACGCGCGGCGGGTGGGTCTGGCAGGCGATCGCACCCCGCAAGAGGTGATCGACCGGCTGTTGCCCACTATCCGCTATGATGTGAAGTTTGAAAGTGACAAGATCAGGGATGCCGATTTCACGGGCCTGCTGCGCATTCGCGAGGCGGCCTCGACCGAGGAAAATGCCGTGGCTTTGGCGGAGTTCCTTGATATCAGTATCGAAAAAGCGCGGGAAATCGCGGAAACCAACTATCTCTTTGTGGATTGAGCCATGGCCTACAGCTACGACGACCAGAATATCTTTGCCCGTATCCTGCGCGGTGAAATTCCGAATAAAACTGTCTTGGAAACCGAGCATACGCTGGCGTTCCATGACATCAACCCCTCGGCCCCGGTGCATGTGCTGGTGATCCCGAAAGGGCCATATGTCAGCTTCGATCATTTCGCGGCGGATGCTTCGGATGCCGAGATCGTGGATTTTCATCGCGCGGCGGCGAAAGTCTGTGCGGATATGGGCGTGTCCTTGGAAAAGGGTGACGGTTTTCGCGCCATAACCAATGCGGGCGCACATGGCGTGCAGGAAGTGCCGCATTATCACCTACACATTCTTGGCGGTCGCCCCATGGGCCGTATGGTTGCCAAGCCTTAGGCCCAATGCGCAGGAAACGGGTCGCTTGACGCCTGGATGAAGGGCAATCCTTCCATCATCATTATGGAGGAGCTTGGAATGTCACTACGTTTTACCCCGATCCCGACCCCGATCGTTCGTGCCTATCAATCTGGTGGGCCGGACGCCAATGGCCAAGTGCCTGAGCGTAAAATGTCGGAAGGTGGCAGCAATCCATGCCGCCACTGCCTGAAAATGATACCCGAAGGGGCGGAGATGCTGGTTCTGGCACATCGTCCATTTCCCGCGCCGCAACCCTATGCCGAGGTTGGCCCAATTTTCCTCTGTACTGAGGCTTGTCAGGCCGGTGGCGGGGCGGAAATGCCAGAAATTCTGGCCTCTCCCGGTTATATCCTGCGCGGATACGGTGACGATGACCGGATCGTCTATGGCACAGGCGGTGTCGTGGCTTTGGCAGAAATTCCAGCGAAGGCCGAGGCAAAGCTGGCTGACCCGCGTGTGGCCTATGTGCATGTCCGCTCGGCCACCAACAACTGCTTTCATCTGGCTGTGATGAAAGCCTGAGCCGCGCCTTCAGGCACTACCCGGTCGAATCCGGGGCAGGGTGTTCTGCATCCCATGCTTTCAGCCAACGTCTCGGGGCCGCGTCTCGCCAATTCCGAATCAGGCGCGCGCGGGCCCAATCCGGGTCAATCTTGCCCGCGCGCACAAGCAAAAGCGCATGTCCTGCATAGTGTGGATGCATGACGAAAGTGTCCGGATCAACGTCCAGCAATATATCGCGTTCGTCTTTGTCGCACTTGAACACTGCCGCATCTACATAGGGCGACCACCAGCACCACATCCTGCCATGCGCTTTGAGACAAGGGTTGCCCCAAGCCGTCGTGTCCGTGATCTCTGGCAGGTTCAACGACAGCGCGAGGGCCTTGAGTTGAGCATAGGTTTCGATCAATGCGCCTCTGCCCAATTTGCGCCCTGGCCCGCGTCTACAGTGATCGGTACCGACAGATGTACGGCGGGGAGGGCGGCACCTTCCATCAACTCACGGGCGGCTGAGATCAGCGGTTCCACGGCATCGCTTGCCACTTCGAACAGCAATTCGTCATGCACTTGCAGCAGCATCTTTGCATCAATCCCCGCAATCGCGCCCGGCATCCGTACCATTGCACGCCGGATGATATCGGCGGCAGTGCCTTGGATCGGCGCGTTTATCGCGGCGCGTTTGGCGAAGCCGGCGGCAGGGCCTTTGGCGTTGATTTCGGGCGTATGGATGCGGCGGCCAAACAGGGTTTGGACATAGCCGTTATCCTTGGCGAATTGCACTGTGCTATCCATATATTCGCGAATACCGGGGAAGCGCTCGAAATAGCGGTCGATGAAACCCTGCGCCTCCGCCCTTGGGATGCGCAGGTTGCGGGCAAGGCCAAAGCCGGAGATGCCGTAAATCACGCCAAAATTGATCGCCTTGGCCTGGCGGCGGATCATCGGGTCCATGCCTTCGACCGGGACGTTGAACATTTCGGATGCGGTCATGGCGTGAATGTCGATGCCGTCCTTGAAAGCCTGTTTCAACGCGGGAATATCGGCGACATGGGCCAGAATGCGCAGCTCGATCTGGCTATAGTCGAGGCTGACGATCACTCGATCTTTCGGCGCGACAAAGGCTTCACGGATGCGGCGGCCTTCATCGCTGCGCACGGGGATGTTTTGCAGGTTCGGATCGGTGGAGGACAACCGCCCCGTCACAGCGCCGACCAGCGAATAAGAGGTATGAACGCGCCCCGTTTCCGGGTTGATATGGGTTTGCAGCGCGTCCGTATAGGTGGATTTCAGCTTGGAAAGCTGCCGCCAATCCAGCACCAGGCCCGGCAGTTCATGTTCGGTTGCCAGATCCTCCAGCACATCAGCGCCTGTCGCATAGGCGCCGGTTTTTCCTTTGGTGCCGCCTTGGAGGCCCATCTCGTCAAACAGAATCTCGCCCAACTGCTTGGGAGAGCCGACATTGAACGGGCGTCCCGCCATGGTCTGGATTTCATCTTCCAGCCCGGCCATCTTCTGCGCGAAGGCATTGGACATGCGCGAAAGCGTGTCCCGATCCACCTGTACCCCTGCCATTTCCATCTGCGCCAGAACCGGCACCAAGGGGCGTTCCAGCGTCTCGTAAACGGTCGTCACCTGCTTGGTATGAAGCTTCGGTTTGAACAACTGCCAAAGGCGCAGGGTGATATCGGCATCCTCGGCGGCGTATTTTACCGCCTCTTCCACCGGCACCTGATCAAAGGTGATCTGGCTTTTGCCACTGCCGAGCAAGGATTTGATCGGGATCGGCGTGTGGCCCAGATAGGTATCGGCCAGCGTGTCCATGCCGTGATTGTGCAGCCCCGCATAAAGCGCCGAAGACATCAGCATCGTGTCATCGATCGGGGTCACGCTGATGCCCTGTCGCGCAAAGATTTTTGCGTCATATTTCATGTTCTGGCCGATTTTCAGGATGCTGCCATCCTCCAGCATCGGTCGCAGCATTTCCAGCGCCCGCGTTATCTGAAGCTGCCCCTCTACCCGTTCGGAAGACCCGAACAAATCGCCGCCGCCTTGCTTGTGGCCCAAGGGGATATAGCAGGCTTGCCCCGCCTCCACACAAAGCGAGATGCCCACCAGTTCGGCGCGCATCTCATCCAGACTGGTGGTTTCGGTATCAATGGCCACATAGCCGCGCGCATAGACCCGGTCGATCCATGTTTGCAACGCGGCCTCGGTGCTCACATTCTCATACTTGCTGTGGTCAAAGGGCAGGGCGGGCGTATCTTCGGCCACCGCGGCAGCTTCGGGGGCGGCTGGTGGTTCGACCTTCAGGCTGTCGGCCACCCGCTTGGTCAGCGTGCGGAATTCCATCTGGTTGAGGAAAGCCAGCAAATCCTCAGCCTGAGGCTCGCGCACCTCAAGGCTTTCCAGCGTGAAATCCAGTGGTGTGTCGCAATCCAACTGCACAAGACGCTTGGAGATGCGGATCTGCTCGGCATTGTCCTGCAAGGTTGCGCGGCGCTTGGGTTGTTTGATCTCGCCGGCCCGCTCGAGCAAGGTTTCCAGATCGCCGTATTCCTGAATAAGCAACGCGGCAGTCTTGATCCCGATGCCCGGCGCGCCCGGCACGTTATCGACGGAATCGCCCGCCAGCGATTGCACATCAACCACGCGATTCGGTGCCACGCCGAATTTTTCAAACACCTCATCCGGGCCGATCAGCTTGTTCTTCATCGGGTCGAGCATGGAGACACCATCGCCCACCAATTGCATCAGATCCTTGTCCGAAGAAATAATGGTCACCTGCCCGCCCGCATCGCGGGCCTTGCAGGAGAGAGAAGCGATGATGTCATCGGCCTCATAGCCTTCGGTTTCGATGCAGGCGATGTTGAATGCACGGGTCGCCTCACGTGTCAGGGGGAATTGCGGGCGCAGGTCTTCGGGCAGTTCGGGGCGGTTGGCCTTGTACTCGGGATAGATCTCATTGCGGAATGTCTTTGAAGAATGGTCAAAGATAACAGCCACATGCGTGGGCGCATCGCCGGCCTTGTTGTCGTTCAGATAGCGAAAAAGGATGTTGCAAAACCCTGCCACGGCGCCCACCGGAAGCCCGTCGGACTTGCGCGTCAGCGGCGGCAATGCGTGGTAAGCGCGAAAGATATAGGCCGATCCGTCGATCAGATGCAGATGATGGCCTTTGCCGAATGTCTCGCTCATATCCTGGTCTCCCCGCGCGTTTTGCCTTTCATCGCATGGACGGGGGCGGGGGTCTACCTGCGCTTTCGCCTCGCCCCGCCAAACCGCTCCAGTAAAGCGACAGACGGATAGACTGGGGAAAAGGCGTCCAGCGACCGAAGGGCAATTTGGCGGCGCGCATCATTGCACCCACCCAGGTGTTGCAGGTCGATAAAAGGTTGAAATGCCCACGGGCAGGAAAGAACGCATCTGTAAAGGTGAAGCCGGGAAGCGGAAGGGCGGCCTGACTGGCAAGGCTTGAAATGATCGCATCTTCAAGCCGCAGGGATTCGGCCTCGGTCACCGCGATAAGATCGATACCGGAATAATCGGTGATGCGTCCCGCAACATCCAGCCGCACCACGGCGCTGTCGCCTGTGGCGGCGCGCCACACAATCGGCAGTTCCATGTCCGCAAGCGTCGCGGTGGAGGTATAAAAGCCAAGCGCACCCCAACCCACGATCAACCATTCAGCGGCAGGGTCATCAACCGGAACTCCGCTGCTTCGGGCAAAGCCCAGAGCCTGACGCAGGCGCGGGGTAAGCGGCAACAGGAAATCATAATGGATAGGGCCAGAAATCAATCCAATGCGGCGGTCGAGCAGCCCTCGGTCTTCGGTCCCCGCCACAATCAAGACGGCACCGATCAGCCCGGCAGCGAAATAAGTAAAAATC
>JBFHGI010000187.1:0-5328 GCA_041583175.1 Pseudorhodobacter sp.
CAAGGGCGGCTCTTGCGAACTTTCTGGTCATTTCCATGTCCCGCGCAGCGTAATCCCCGTGAGTGTACAGCATCGTGTGGGCGTTACAACTGGGATATCAGTTGACTCCTCCAATCTCGGCTACTAGGTTTCCAGCTTCCATTCCACGCACTACTCCAACTGCTGGCGGGGACTGATCTCGGGTGATGACTATGGCTTTGCTGGATGATGATCGGCTGTTTCCGGTGGAGCCGAGCGTGCGAAAACTGGCACGGGCGCTGTATGACGGGGTGCGAGACCTGCCCATCATCAGCCCCCATGGTCACACCGACCCGCGTTGGTTTGCCGAGAACGAACCCTTCCCCGACCCGGCGCAACTGTTCGTCACGCCAGATCACTATATCTTCCGGATGCTGCATTCCCAAGGCATCGCGCTTGAAGACCTTGGCGTGCCTCGCAGTGATGGTGGCGCGGTAGAGAAAGACCCCCGCAAAATCTGGCGGCTCTTTGCGCAAAACTACCATCTGTTTCGCGGCACACCCTCGCGGCTATGGGTGGATCAGGCGTTTCAGGATGTGTTCGGGATCACCGAGCGCCTTTGCGCTGCGAATGCCGATACGATATATGACCAGATCGCCGAGCGCCTGACGCAAGACGCCTACCGCCCCCGTGCGCTGTTTGAGCGGTTCAGAATAGAGGCCATTTCCACCACCGAAAGCGCGATTGACGATCTGCGCTGGCACAAGATGATCCGTGAGAGCGGTTGGGCCGGCAAGGTGGTCACAGCCTATCGCCCCGATGCTGTCGTTGATCCCGACTTCGCGGGTTTTGCCGAGAATGTCGAGAAGATGGGCGAGATGGCGGGCGAGGATGCGACGACCTGGGCAGGCTATCTGGCCGCCCATCGCAACCGCCGCGCCTTTTTCAAAAGCTTCGGTGCCACGTCATCCGATCATGGCCACCCGACAGCGCGCACCGAAAACCTTGCGCCCGATGTGGCGGCCGCCCTGTTCGACAAGGCCTTGCGCGGGCAGTGCAGCGCCAACGAGGCCGACCAGTTCCGCGGCCATATGCTGACTGAAATGGCCCGGATGAGCCTTGATGACGGGTTGGTTTTGCAGATCCACCCCGGTTCGTTCCGCAACCATTCGGCGGATATCATGGCCCGCTTTGGCCGCGACAAGGGCTATGACATTCCGACCCGCACCGAATTTGTATCCGCCCTGCGCCCCCTGCTGAATGCGGTTGGTGGCGAAGCGGGTCTGACGATCATCCTGTTTACGTTGGATGAAACCGCCTATAGCCGCGAACTTGCCCCCTTGGCTGGCGTCTACCCCGCTCTGCGTCTTGGCCCGCCATGGTGGTTCCATGACAGCTATGAAGGCATGATGCGCTTTCGCGAAATGGCAACCGAGACCGCCGGTTTCTACAACACCGTTGGCTTCAACGATGACACCCGCGCCTTTTGCTCTATTCCCGCGCGGCATGATGTGGCCCGCCGCGTCGATTGCGCTTTCCTTGCCAACCTGATCGCCACCGGGCGACTGGAGGAGGACGAGGCGCATGAGGTTGCGACCGACCTTTCTTACCGGCTGGCCAAACAAGCCTATCGGCTTTGACCCCTCTCACGGGCCGCATCACGCGCCCTGAAAATTCCGCCTGACGGCGGCACAAATTCAACTGAAAGACCAAAGACATGCTCAAGACCCAAACCCGCCACGCGATTGACCCTGCGACCGCCCGCACGCTGGATACCGAACAGTTGCGCGACCATTTCCATGTCGCGGGCCTGTTCGCGGATGGAGAGATCAACCTCGTTTACAGCCATTATGACCGCCTGATCCTTGGCTCTGCCGTTCCGGCGGGTGGGTCGTTGACCTTGGACAAGGTGGCAGAAACCGGAACCGCCTCTATCCTCGACCGGCGCGAGATGGGCGTTCTGAATATTGGTGAGGCGGGCACCGTCAGCGTTGGCGGCACCAAGCACAAGCTGGAAAACGGCGAAGTGCTTTATATCGGCATGGGCTCCGGCCCTGTTACCTTTGAAGGCAAGGGGCGGTTTTATGTGCTTTCTGCCCCCGCACATCACAGCTACCCGACCCGATTGATCAAACTGGCCGATGCCCGCCGCGTGGAAATGGGTGCGCGTGAAACCGCGAACGAGCGGGTGATCATCCAGTTCCTGCACCCCGACGTGTGCCAAAGCTGCCAGCTCTTGATGGGGTACACACAGTTCGCGGAAGGCTCTGTCTGGAACACCATGCCTGCGCATACGCATGACCGCCGGATGGAGGCATATCTTTACTTCGGCCTGCCCGAGCAAACCCGCGTCTTTCACCTGATGGGCGAGCCTTCGCAAACCCGCCATATCGTGATGGCCAATGAAGAGGCTGTGATTTCTCCGCCGTGGTCGATCCATGCGGGGGCGGGCACATCGTCTTATACATTCTGCTGGGCAATGGCGGGAGATAATGTCGATTTCACCGATATGGATATGGTGGCGATGGGGGATCTGCGATGAACGCTGCATTCTCCCTGAACGGCCGCCGCGCCTTGGTCACAGGCGCCAATACCGGCATCGGGCAAGCGATTGCCATCGGGTTGGCACAGGCGGGCGCAGAGGTGCTTTGCGCTGGCCGCCGTGCCTGCGATGAAACCGTCGCGCAAATTACTGAAACTGGCGGCACTGCCTCTTCGGTGCTGGTGGATTTCGCGGACCCGATGGCGGGCCAGTCGCTGTTTGACGGGGCCGGGATAGATATTCTGGTCAATAACGCGGGCATCATCCGCCGCGCCGATGCGGTTGATTTCACCGAAGCTGATTGGGATGCGGTGATGGATGTAAATCTCAAGGCGCTGTTCTTCACGACCCAAGCCTTTGCCAAAGCCGTTTTGGCGCGGGGCGGGCAAGGCGCGGTGGTCAATATCGCCTCCTTGCTGTCGTTTCAGGGGGGCATTCGCGTGCCTTCCTATACCGCGTCCAAACATGGCGTTGTCGGGCTGACCAAGCTTTTGGCGAATGAATGGGCGGCAAAGGGTATCAACGTCAACGCCGTCGCCCCCGGTTACATCGAGACGAACAACACCGAAGCCCTGCGCGCCGATGCCGACCGGAATCGCGCCATTCTGGAGCGGATTCCCGCAGGCCGTTGGGGGCAAGCCGAGGATATTGCGGGGGCTGCCGTTTACCTCTGCACCCCCGCGGCGAAATATGTGCATGGTGCGGTTCTGAATGTGGATGGAGGCTGGCTTGCCCGCTGATCCCTCACCCAAACCCGCCACTGGCATTGTGCATCTTGGCCTCGGCGCGTTCTTTCGGGCCTTCGGCTGCGTCTATATTGCGGATGCGATGGCGGCCTCTGGCGGGGATTGGGGGATTGTAGGGGTTTCGCTGCGCAGCCCCGACACCCGCGACGCGCTGCGTGGGCAGGATTGGGGCTATACCTCGGTGTCGCTGTCGGCAGAGGGCGAGACTCCGCGCTGGATGACAGTGTTGAACGATGTGCTGGTTGCGCCGGAAGACCCGGCGGCAGTGCTGGCGGCAATGGCCGACTCGCAGGTGAAAATTGTTAGCCTGACCGTCACTGAAAAGGGATATTGCCACAACCCCGCGACAGGGGCGCTCAACGTCGATCACCCTGATATCCAGCACGACTTGACACATGAGCTGCCCGTTTCGGCCCCCGGCTTTCTCGTGCGGGCTTTGCAGATGCGGCGTGCGGCGGGGTTGCCGCCGTTTACGGTGCTGACCTGTGACAACCTGCCGGAAAACGGCAAGCTGGTACGCGGCATGGTGCTGGAACTGGCGCGGTTGCTCGATATCGATTTGGCGGAGTGGATTGCTGCGAACGGGCGCTTCCCTTCAACGATGGTGGACCGGATCACGCCCGCAACCACCCCGGCGGATATTGCCCGCGTGGCTGAAATGACGGGCCGCCCCGATGCTGCCCCCGTGATGCACGAAGCCTTTGCCCAATGGGCGGTGGAGGATGACTTCGTCGGCGGTGAGCGCCCTGATCTGGCCGCCGCTGGCGTAGAACTGGTCGCCAATGTCACCGCGCATGAGCATATGAAACTGCGGATGCTGAATGGCACCCACTCGGCGCTGGCCTACACCGGCTATCTGGCCGGCCACGAAACCATCGCCGATACAATGGCTGACCCGGTCTTCGCCGCCTATGTCCGCCAGCTTTGGTCCGAGATCATGCCCGCTGTGACGGCTCCGCCGAATGTGAGCCTGAGCGCCTATGCCGATGCCTTGTTTGAAAGGTATGCAAACCCGAAAATCCGACACCGGACTTGGCAAATCGCCATGGATGGCAGCCAAAAGTTGCCGCAACGCATTCTGGGCACGCTGCGCGAAAACCTTGACGCCGGGCGCGCCTCGCCGGGGTTGTTTCTCGCCGTGGCGGCATGGATGCGATATGTTGGCGGCGAAGATGAGCAGGGTCGACAGATCGACGTACGCGACCCGCTTACGGCCAGATTGCAGGCCCTGTCTGCAGCCAATACAACGCCAGCCGAAAAGGTTTCAGCCTTGCTGACCGTCCAGGACGTGTTTCCCGCCGCTTTGGCAGAGCGGTTGCAAGAGCCATTGATCGCCGCAGCCGAAGACCTGTGGAGAAAAGGCGCGCGTGCTGCGATCACGGAAATCAACCCAGGGTAGCGCTGCCTAACGCCCTGTAACCAGACAAAAAAAGGCCGGGCGCTTTGCCCGGCCAGGTCCAACAGGGAGGATGCCGCGCCATAACCCCGACGCGACAAGGGGAACCTTCAAAATCACTATACGCTACAAAAGCCTATTCTGTTCCGTATATATTGCGATTCTGTCAACAGTATGGCGTTCAGGCAACAAGTCGATAGCCGCCTGACTCGGTCACCAGCAAACGCGCGTTGGACGGATCGGGCTCGATCTTTTGCCGCAAGCGGTAAATATGGGTTTCAAGCGTGTGGGTCGTGACGCCTGCGTTATAGCCCCAAACCTCATGTAGCAGCACATCCCGCGCCACCACGCTGGACGACGCGCGATAGAGGAATTTCAGAATATTCGTCTCTTTCTCGGTCAGACGGATTTTCTTTTCCTTCTCATCCAGCAACAGCTTTTGCGCGGGTTTGAAAGTATATGGCCCAAGCTGGAACACCGCATCTTCCGACTGTTCGTGCTGGCGAAGCTGCGCGCGGATACGGGCCAGAAGAACCGGAAACTTGAACGGCTTGGTGATGTAATCATTCGCGCCCGCGTCGAGGCCCAGAATGGTATCGGCATCGGTATCATGGCCGGTCAGCATAAGAATCGGGCTT
This sequence comes from Pseudorhodobacter sp., assembly GCA_041583175.1. Lineage (GTDB taxonomy): Bacteria > Pseudomonadota > Alphaproteobacteria > Rhodobacterales > Rhodobacteraceae > Pseudorhodobacter. Next base: position 5,281 of record JBFHGI010000187.1, read on the forward strand.
TTCACGCCAACTTTGCGCATGCGGCGGCACAATTCGCGGCCATCAGTA
>JBFHGI010000188.1:0-5321 GCA_041583175.1 Pseudorhodobacter sp.
CCGCCTGTCAACATGACGCGGCTCATCCCGGATCGTACCATATGGAACGCCTGCCCCATCGCATGGTTGGAACTGGCGCAGGCGGTTGCGACCGTAAAGCTGGGCCCACGCAGGTTGAACTCCATCGACACATGGCTCGCTGCCGCATTGTTCATCAACTTCGGCACCACGAACGGATGCACGCGGTTCTTCCCCTCTTCATAAACCGCGCGGTAGTTTTCATCCCAGGTGTTAACGCCGCCACCCGCCGTGCCAAGGACGACTCCTGCCTCATTCCCCAGACGGCCATCAAAATTCAACCCCGATTGGGCCACGGCCTGACGCGCCGCCAGAAGCGTGAATTGGGTGAATTTGTCAAACAAAACAATTTGCTGCCGGTTGAAGTGAACTTCCGGGTCCCAACCATGTACCTGCCCGCCGATCTTGATCGACAACCGGTCCTTATCTGGAATATCCAACGCGGTAATCCCGCAGCGCCCTTCCTGAAAAGCCTTCAGCGTTCCAGCCACGTCCTGCGCCAGCGCGTTTACCGTGCCCGCCCCGGTAATGACAACGCGTTTCATGCGGCCTGCGCTTCGATCAGCCCCTCAACCGCGCGCACGATAGAGGCCACGGAGGAAATATCGAATTCGCTTTGTTCCGGCGCGTTTGCATTGAAAGGCACCGAAATATCGAAGGCCTCTTCAATCGCGAAGATGGCTTCAACCAGCCCGAGGCTATCAATCCCGAGGCTTTCCAGACTGCTGTCGGGCGTCACATCCGCCACATCCAGCACCGCCTGTTCCGCGATAATCGCCCGCACCCTGTCTTCCACCGATAACGTCATCTCTTGCCCTTCCGCGCAGCTTCCGCTTCAGCCCTTATCAGTCGATTGTGACATATTTTTCATCATCCGGGGCAGACGGCGCAAGGCCTTTTGCATTTCCAGATGCGTCTCCATCTTTACCGCCGGATAGCCGAGCAGAACCCGTCCGGCAGGCGCGTTGGTGAAAATCTTTGTGGCCCCGCCGGCAATCACATCATCGCCGACAAAGATATTGTCATTCACGCCGCATTGCCCCGCCAGCACCACGCGGTTCCCGATCCGGCTGGAGCCTGCAATCCCCACCTGCCCGCACAGCAAACAATCCTGGCCGACCTGTACGTTATGCCCAATATGCACCAGATTATCGAGCTTGGTGCCATCCCCGACAGAGGTATCGCGGATGGTGCCACGATCAATACAGGCATTCGCACCGATTTCCACATCATTTCCGATGGTTACAGCGCCAAGTGAATGTATCCGCGTCCAGCTTTGGGCAGTCATCCCCTCGCGCTGGCCCAAGGTTTCACGAATTTCCTCGACCCCCGATTTTTCAGGCGTCACAAAGGAAAATCCGTCCGCCCCGATCACCGCACCGGGCTGGCAGATGAACCGATCCCCGATCCTGACCCGTGCACCAATGCGCGCCCCTTGCAAGATCAAGGCATCTGCGCCGATGCACGCGCCAGCCGCGATGGATACATGGCTGGCAATCCGCGCATTCGGACCGATCACAACACCCGCCTCGATCACAACAAAAGGCGCAATCGCCGCCCCTTCGCCGATCCTGGCCGAAGGGTCCACCACAGCCGTCGGGTGCACACCCGGCGCAATCACGGGCCCCGCGTCCAGCATCCGCGACAGTCCGGCCATCGCCAGACGCCCGCGCGGCGCGAAAATGGCGGCCTTCAGCCCCAGCGCCTGCCAGTCTGCCCCTTGCCAGACCAAACCGGCAAGCGCTGCACCTTTACCGATGCCATCCGCATATTTCGGGTCCATGGCCAAAGCCAGATGCTGAACCTGCGCCGAAGCGGGCTCCGACGCACCTTCGATCACCAGTGAAAGGTCCCCTGCCGCCTCAGCGCCAAGGGCCTCTGCGATCTGCGCGATAGTGTAGCCCATGTCCGGCTCCTTCCCAAATCGGGCCAACCGCCCGTCGAGGAAGGATTTAGCCCTGTTACGAGCGCAGTTCTACCCCGGCGTCTTGCAACGCGCGGAAAATCGTCGCGTCACGCCCGTAAACATCACGACGATACTCAATTCGCCCTTTGGCAGAAGGATATGCCGTGAAATAAACCAGATGCACCGGCAGCGGCACGTCCAGCTTCACATTGGTTTCCTGCCGCGTTTTCAGATGGCCCTGAAACAGCCCGACCGGATCATCGGTCTGTGCAGCCAGCAGCGCATAGGCAAAATCAAAGGGGTCGCCAAGGCGGATACAGCCGTGACTGAAGGCCCGCACCTCCCGCGAGAACAGGGATTTCGACGGCGTGTCATGCAGGTAGATATTGTACTGGTTCGGGAACATGAACTTCACCAACCCCAGCGCATTGCTGTTCGAAGGCGGCTGCTTCATCGAATAGGGAAAGGTCCGCTCGGTATAGGCCGCGAAATTGATGGCCGAACGCGGCACAACGCGCCCGCGGCTGTCATAGATCTTCAGATGCCCCGCCGCATTGGCATTACGCTTCATCATCGGCAGATATTCTTTGGTGGTGATCGAGCGTGGCACGTTCCACGTCGGGTTGATCACCATATACTCCATAAGATCCGAAAACTCGGGCGTCTGTGCATCCGCCGACGATTTCCCGATGACCGAACGGGTGGAGAATGTGACACGACCGTGATCGATGATCTTTGCAGTAAAATCGGTCAGGTTCACCCAGATGTGGCGGCTGCCCCGCTCCATATTCATCCAGCGTTCGCGTTCCATCGCGACGACAACCGCTTCCAAACGCTCCTGCGGGCCGATGTTGATCTGCTCGATGGTGCTGGCCCCCGCCACCCCATCCGGCTCCAAACCCATATCGGTCTGGAACGACTGGACAGCCTTTTGCATCGCAGCGTCATAGCTGGCGGTCACAGAGCGGGGCATGTAATTCATCGCGACCAGACGATCACGCAGTTGCAGCACGGCAGGCCCGGTCGCCCCCGGCTTCAAGGATTGCGCCGACACCTTGTCGCCCCATCCGCCTGCATTCAGCCGCTGTTCCAGCTCGAACTTCGCGCGCATCAGTTGCGCATAGGCCTGCGTGCGGGGCGGCAGGCTTTTCAGAAAGGCGACAGGTTCACCCGCAACGAAAGCTTCCAGATTGGCGCGGCGATCGCGCAACGGCACGTCGCGCTTGATCAGGTTCAGAACCTTGCCCGGTTCCAAGGCGCCGGTTTGCACATCATGCGCATAATCCAGCAGCGCCTTGGTCATCATCACTTCCAGCCGGCCCCGGTCACCTTCTGTACGGGCCGAGCGGGACGCCGCAATCAGCACTTCGGGATTATAGCGGCTGACGGGCAACGCATGCGCCCCCGCCCCGGCCAAAGCACTCAGCAAAGCCGAGCGCCGTGCCTCTTGGCCCGGCCCCGTCCATAGCGGTGCATATCCGGTTTCGCGGTAATATTCGGCAATGACATCATCAACCGAGGCCGCTGCAGCCACAGCCTGACTGAACGCCCCGATTTCGGACGAGACGGAAAAAGCGACTTTGGTCTGCGCAAAAGCCGGAACCGCAGCGGTCCCGGATAGTAACAATGAGAGTAAAATTGCGTTTGCCCCACGGGCCAAACGAGGCCGGAGCGCTAATGAAATAACCATGACATCCTCAAGCAGCAGCGTAACTCCCTCAAAAATATTCAATATCCTGTGTGAGTCCACTCACATCACCGTCAAAAGGGTACAAACTGTCGCATTCCGGTCACATGGCTTTTTTTTGCCACAGTTTTAACGACCTGCCCCCGTTTTCAGCAAATTTTTGCCGATTTCGGGTGATCCTGTGTTCAGCGGTCAATCTCTACTTGGGTTGTGATTCGAGCTGTGCCATAACTCAGGTGCACTTGGGGAAAGTAGCAGTGAAGACCGCCTAAAGGCGGTAGAATACCAGCGACGGGACAGGCGCTCAGAATGACGAATGATACGACGATGATCTCGCGGCGTGGGCTGCTTGGTGCTTTTGCGGCAACTGCTATGATCGCAGCACCAACCTACAGCAACGCTTTTGGCTTTTTGCGTGGTGCAGGTGATATCCGCCGCATCAAGATGTACTCCGGCAGAACCGGCGAAAGCATCGACACGATTTACTGGGTCGATGGCGATTACATCAAGGACGCGCTCAAGGAAATCAATCACTTCATGCGCGATTGGCGCACTGGCACCTCCACCACGATGGATGCCCGCACGGTGGATATCATGGCCGCTGCGCACCGCATGATGGATGTTTCCGAACCTTACATGATGCTGTCGGGCTATCGCAGCCCGCAAACCAACGCGATGCTGCGTTCCAAATCGCGCGGCGTGGCCAAGAACTCGTTGCACATGCGCGGGCAAGCCGCTGACTTGCGTTTGAAGTCGCGCTCTATCGGGCAAATGTCGAAGGCGGCATCGGCTTGTGCTTCGGGCGGTGTTGGCAGCTATAGCCGTTCGAATTTTGTGCATATGGATTGCGGTCCGGTCCGCACCTGGCGCGGTTGATCCTGCGCAAAACAAACCCACCGAAAAAAGGCACCCTTGGGTGCCTTTTGTTTTTTGTGATGCGGGGCTTTATTCCGCTTTATCAGCGGCCCTCGCCTCGCGCCCGCGAAACCCCGTCGCGACCACGAATTTTTCCGAGCTGTCAGCACGGCTTGCAGGCGGTTTCACATTCGCCACTTTCTTGAAGTTCTTTTTCAGAAGCGTCTGCATCCCGATCTCGGCGCCGCCTGCCAGAACCTTGGCGACAAATGTGCCGCCCTCATCCAGCACGTCAAAAGCAAATTCCAGCGCCGCCTCGACCAGCGCGATGATGCGCAAATGGTCCGTGCCCTTATGCCCCGACGCGGCAGCCGCCATATCCGACATCACCACATCGGCATTGCCGCCCAGCCAGCCCTTGACCAACCCGTCCGCTTCCTCGGACAGGAAATCAAGCTGATGGATCTGCGCGCCGGGAATCGGCTCGATCGCTTGCAAATCCACACCCAGCACCGTGCCAACCGGCTTTTTCGGGTTCTGGCCAAGCGCATTCACCCGCTCTACCGCAATCTGGCACCATCCACCGGGGGCACAGCCAAGGTCCACCACCCGCGCGCCGGGCACCAGAAAGCCGTATTTCTCATCCAGCTCGGCAATCTTATAGGCAGCGCGACCGCGAAACCCGTCTTTCTTGGCGCGCTGCACATAGGGGTCGTTCAACTGCCGTTCCAACCACAGGGTTGATGACAGCTTGCGCCCCTTTGCCGTTTTCACCCGCACGCGCAAATCGCGCTGGCCCCGGCCTGAAGTCTTTTTCTCGGTCATCACCTGTCACCGTTATTCATAAGGCCCATC
>JBFHGI010000189.1:0-5295 GCA_041583175.1 Pseudorhodobacter sp.
CCGCCCAGCAATTCCACCACCGGCTTTTGCGCCCGCCGTCCGGCCATATCCCAAAGCGCGGTATCCAGCCCGGCATTGGCGCGGCAACGATAGGAACCGGGGAACTTGTGCTCCCGCTCCTCGATCCGCTGGATCAGGGGCAGGATGTCATCGGTGCCGTTGATCTCGGCGCCCAAGGCCCAAGGCGCCACCTGACGGTGCAAAACCTGTGCCGTGATATCGGCGTTATAGGTCGAGGTCTGCCCCCAGCCCACCGCGCCATCCTCGGCGGTGACTTTGGTGAAACAGACGAATTCATTGGTAAAGGTTTCGATCTTGGTAATCTCGGGCATGGGGCACCTGCGCTAGGGGATAGGCGCATAAGGGCAGGGTGCACGCAGAGTCGCAACCCGCGAAATGGCCGCGCAGTCAAAACCCGCGCAGATACCAACCCGGATCCCTCATGCAGCGAACGATGGTGAGAATTTGGAGGCGGGTACCGGAATCGAACCGGTCTTCATGGATTTGCAATCCAGTGCATAGCCTGCCTGCCCACCCGCCTCGGTGCCGCATTGATTAGTCTCCACAGCCATTGGCGTCAAGGTCAATCCGGCGATTTTGGCGGGGTTTTGCCGCGTTGCGCGCGCAAAGTGCCGCCCGTCATGTCACCTCAATCGCGGAAAAAACGGCTTTCCTTGATTTGATCCCAAGCCCAGACCACCTCTTGCAGGCGTTCTTCGTCCGAGCGGTCACCACCGTTCATATCGGGGTGAAGATCCTTCACCAAGCTTTTGTATTGCTTGCGAATCTCTGGCTTGGTCCAGGTGTCGCGCGCATCCAGAATCTCCAGCGCCTTGCGTTCGGTCGAAGGCAGCTTGCGGGTTGCGGCGGCAGGGTTGATCTTGCCGGGGTTCTGGGTGGCTTTCTCGCCCAGAATTTCCATCGGGTCATTCACCCCCAGACGCGACCAGACGCGGCCTTCATCCGGGCGCTTGTTGAATGGCTTGGTTTCACGGCCCCAAACGCGGTCCTTATCCAGAAAGGCCTCGAATTCCTCTTCGGTGTTGCCCTGAAAGAAATTCCACTTCAGATTGTACTCGCGCACATGGTCTTTGCAGAACCACAGGAATTCATCCAGCAGATCGGGATTTTTCGGCGCGCGGTAGAGGCCCGGCTCTTGGCAGCCAGCGGCTTCGCAAATCTTGGTCGAGGTCTCGAAGGCCCCAGACATGCCGCGCCGCCCGGTCTTGCGCTTCTTCTTGTCGGAAGAAACGCGCATATCGAATTCAAACGGGGGACGTGATGCCATGGTATTTGCCTTTCCGAGTCGGAGGCGAGAGTTTAGACTATTGGCCATGGGATTGAAGGGGGTTGACAGAAATATGACGATCGCAAACGAGATAAACCGCAAACTGACCGCAGCCTTTTCCCCCGAGCGTTTGGATGTCGTGAATGACAGCCACCGCCACGCAGGCCATTCCGGCGATGATGGCACCGGCGAGACGCATTTCAGCGTGCTGATCCGCGCAACCCCGTTCGAGGCGATGAACCGGGTGCAGCGGCACCGTGCGGTTCATGAAGCCCTTGGCCCCGATTTGATCAAACGCATTCACGCTCTGGCGCTGGACATCGGCTAGCGCGTGCCGCGTCTGACCTGAGGTTTCACTACAGTAATTGTGCTGCAAGTCTCTGATTTCAGAAATGGAGCTGGTGCAGGCTAGGCGCAAAACGCTTTGATTGCAGACAAAAGGCCGGGGTCGCTCAACCCCGGCCTTTCGTGAATTTCAAGGCTGGCTCAGGCTTCGGCGACCAGACCGGCGGATTCGATGCCGGCAATCGCCGCGATCATGTCATTGTCCGAGGTGTCGCCAGTCACGCCAACGGCCCCCAGCAGAACGCCTTTGCCATCGCGCACCAGCAGCCCGCCTTTGACGGGGACGAACTTGCCATCGAAAGCACCGTTCATCGCATCGACAAACACCGCTTGCGACTCGCCCCGTGCTTGAATGGCGGTGCCGCCAAGGCCCAGCATGATGCAGCCATAGGCCTTGCCGCGCGCGATTTCAAAGCGGCCAACGCTGGCCCCGTCCGACCGTTCGAAGGCCAGCACATGCCCGCCCGCATCCAGCACCGCAACCGACAGCGGCTTGAAGCCTGCTTCGGTGCCCTTCGCCAGCGTGCCTTTGATGATCGCCCGTGCCTTGCGCAAATTAAGTGCCATGTCTTATCCCTTCGCTTTCAGTTCAAGGCGCCGCGCATGCAGCACCGGTTCGGTGTAGCCCGAAGGCTGTTCAATACCTTTGAAGACCAGATCGCAGGCGGCCTGGAACGCGATGCCGTCAAAGCCCGGCGCCATCGGGCGATAGGCCGGATCGCCTGCATTCTGCCGGTCCACGACAGCGGCCATCTTTTTCAGCGCGGCCATCACCTGCGCTTCGGACACAACTCCGTGATGCAGCCAGTTCGCCAGCGCCTGGCTGGAAATCCGGCAGGTGGCGCGGTCTTCCATCAGGCCGACATCATGGATATCCGGCACTTTGGAACAGCCAACCCCTTGGTCCACCCAGCGCACGACATAGCCAAGGATACCTTGGGCGTTGTTCTCGATCTCCTCGGCGATCTCGGCGTCAGACCAGTTCACACCGGCGGCCAGCGGAATTGTCAGCAGCGCATCGAGGCTGGCACGTGGCCCGCCTTTGGCAATCTCGTCCTGAACCTCGGCGACATTGACCTTGTGGTAATGCGTCGCATGCAAGGTCGCCGCAGTGGGCGAGGGCACCCAGGCGCAATTGGCACCCGCCTTGGGGTGGCCGATCTTGGCCTCCAGCATCTCGGCCATGCGGTCGGGCATCGCCCACATGCCTTTGCCGATCTGGGCACGGCCGCGCAAACCGCAAGCCAGACCGATATCGACGTTGCGGGCCTCATAGGCGGAAATCCACGAGGAATTCTTCATCTCGCCCTTGCGCACCATCGGCCCCGCTTCCATCGAGGTGTGGATCTCGTCGCCGGTGCGGTCAAGGAAACCGGTGTTGATGAAGGCCACGCGATGCTTGGCGGCACGGATACATTCCTTCAGGTTCGCACTGGTGCGGCGTTCCTCATCCATGATGCCCAGCTTGACGGTGTTTTGCGGCAGGCCCAGGACAGCTTCGGCGCGGGTGAAAATCTCGTCCGCGAAGGCCACTTCGGCAGGGCCGTGCATCTTTGGCTTCACCACATAGACCGAGCCGTGATGCGAGTTGCGGTTGCCGCTCGTTTTTTTCAGGTCATGCATCGCACAGAGCAAGGTGACAAAGGCGTCCATGATGCCTTCGGGCACTTCATTGCCGTCGCGGTCAAGGATCGCCGGGTTGGTCATCAGATGGCCCACATTACGCACCAACATCAAAGACCGTGCCTTGCCGACCTTCGTGCTGCCGTCAGGCGCGGTATAGGTGTAGTCATCGGCCAGCTTGCGGGTAAAGCTTTTGCCGCCTTTGGTGACCTCTTCGGCCAGATCGCCCTTCATCAGGCCCAGCCAGTTGGAATAGGCCAGAACCTTATCCTCGGCATCCACTGCCGCCACGCTATCCTCGCAATCCATGATCGCCGACAGCGCCGCTTCAAGGTTGATCGAGGCGATATGGGCCGGATCGGTCTTGCCGATATGATGGCCTTCGCTCATCAGAACTTCGATCTTCAAGCCGTTGTTTTCAAACAGTGCAAAGCGGAAGTCGCCCTGTTCGCCAAAGCCGATATATTGCGCCGGATCGGAAAGCGACACCTCGCCCTTGGCCGTGGTCAGGCGCAGGCTGGTGGCGGCTTCGATCTTGGTCAGATCAGCCCATTTCGCACCGGCAAGCGGCACGGCCTCATCCATGAAGGCCTTGGCCCAAGCCACCACGCGCGCCCCGCGCGCCGTGTCATAACCGCTGCCGGACGGCAAATCGCCCATCGCATCGGTACCGTACAGCGCATCATAGAGGCTGCCCCAACGGGCATTGGCCGCGTTCAGCGCAAAGCGCGCGTTCATCACCGGCACCACAAGCTGCGGGCCTGCAATCGTGGCGATTTCGGGGTCCACATTCGTGGTCTCGATGCTGAAATCGGGGCCTTCCGGTTCCAGATATCCGATGTCCTTCAAAAAGGCGGTATAGGCAGCGCTGTCCACAGGCTGGCCTTTGCGCGCGATATGCCAAGCCGAGATTTGCGATTGCAGATCGGCGCGCTTGGCCAGAAAGGCGCGGTTCTTGGGGCCAAGCTCGTGGATTGCGTCAGCCAGACCGGCCCAGAATGTTTCTGCCGATACGCCCGTGCCGGGCAAGGCTTTCGTTTCCACAAAATCGATTAACCGATTATCGATAGTTAGGCCGTTTACTTCTACCCGCTGTGTCATGATCTCCGCTTCCCTTGAATCCTCGCGCCTACAGTTAGGACGGATTTTTTGACAAAGCAACTGAACAGGGCCGAATTTCTGACCGGAATAGGTGAATCTCTTTCTTGAAAACCCAAATAATTCACTGAAATCTTCTGCCAAAAGGGTGGTGGGGCCACGATTCAAGCAATATTTCACGGCGGCGCACTGGCGCTACAGATCCAGACACAACTGGCCTGCGGGGGCAGGGCGGGTGCGCGCCCTGTTGGGTTTGCGGGCTATGGCGTAGGTGTGGCCTCCGTCATTCTCGATCACGCGGGCCTCGCAATCCGAGGCGTGGCTGTCCTGGCGCAGAAGCGCCAGTTTCATGCGGGCTTCGCGGGCCGCCGTGGCCAGATCAACAACCGGCTCGGGGTAGCGGTGGCCCAAAGCCCTTTGCGCCCCTGTCCATTTCCAGGGCATTTGCAGGAATTCATCCGGCACGGCGGCCAGCTCCGGCACCCAGCGGCGGGTGAAGGCGCCCGTCGGGTCATGGTCCAGGCCTTGCTTGACGGGGTTGAGCAGTCGCAAGCGGTTGCTGCCATCCAGCCCCGCATGGGCCTGTATCCGGGGCCAATGGATCGCAGGGTCATAATCTGTAAAGCGACGGGCAAGCACCTGCCCGACCGCGCGCCAGTCCAGCCAGAGGTGACAAGTCGCAACCGAGGCCAGCAAGGCGCGGCCCTGAACGTTGATCCAGCCGGTCGAGGCAAGATAGCGCATGCATGCGTCAACATAGGGCAGCCCCGTCTGCCCCTCTTTCCACGCCTCAAATACCGCCCCGTCGCTTTGCCGCTCGGGCAAAGCAGCAGCTTTGGGGTGGCGTGCAACATGTTCCATGTCTGGCGCAGTCTCGAATATCCGGGCGAAATACGCCCGCGCTGCAAGTTGGGTTTGAAACCTGCGCAGATTGTCGGTCC
>JBFHGI010000190.1:0-5272 GCA_041583175.1 Pseudorhodobacter sp.
CAAGGGCACCGTTGTGGATGGCAGGTATGGATTTCGACCATGGCACCGGCCATGGCGTTGGCGCGTTCCTGTCTGTGCATGAAGGCCCGCAGCGTATCAGCCGCATCTCGGACGTGCCTTTGCAAGCCGGGATGATCCTGTCGAATGAGCCCGGTTATTACCGCGAAGGGGCCTTTGGCATCCGGCTGGAGAATCTGATCGTGGTCACACCTGCGCCGAAACTGGTGGATGACCGCGCCCAGCTTTGCTTTGAAACGCTCACCTTCGTACCGCTGGATCGTCGGCTGATTGCGGTCGACATGCTGTCGCCCGGCGAGCGGGACTGGCTGAACGCCTATCACGCCGAAGTGGCCGAAAAGCTGGCAGGCCGTCTGTCCGGGGATGCAAAAGACTGGCTTCTGGCAGCAACAGCGCCGCTTTAGCCTTTTGCCGCAGCTGCCGTCTCTCTGATCCGCTCGACCATAGACCGCACCCCGTTGGAGCGTTGCGCCGACAGATGCTCATCAAGCCCAAGACGGGCGAGTTCTGCAGGGGCATCCACTTGCAACACCTCTTCGACAGTCAGACCGGAATAAAGCGCATGGAGCACTGCTATCAGCCCGCGCACGATCATCGCGTCGCTCTCCCCTTCAAAGCGAAACACGGCTTTCGGCCCGGCACCTTCCAGCATGGGGCGCAGCCAGACCTGACTGGCGCAGCCTTCCACCTTCAGGTTTGGCACTTTGAACGCGGCGTCGAGTGCGGGCATCTCTTTGCCCAACTCTATCACATGGCGATAGCGGTCTTCCCAATCCTCCAGAAACTCGAAGGTTTCGGCGATCTCTTCAAAGGCTGGGCTGGCCATGGCGTTGCTCCGATAGGGATTTGGCCAAGGGGTATCGCGTATCGGGCACAAGGTCCAGCATCCTGCCGCATGGCGAAAGCTAGTGCTTTTCAAACGCTTCGCTTTCAGCTACCCAAGGGGGCAGAGATGAACGGGAACACCGCTATGAACAAACCGCTGATCGCCGCCCTCTGTGCGACACTTGCCCTTGGGGCCTGCTCAACGATTGGGCAATCACGCCTGAACCCGTTGAACTGGTTCGGCGGCTCTGAAGAAACGGTGGTTGCCTATACACCCGAAGGAAAGCCTGCCGACCCGCGCGCACTTGTCTCGCAAGTCATTGATATGCAGTTGGAAAAAATGCCAGGTGGCGTGATAATCCGTGCCACGGGCCTGCCGCCGACCCAAGGCTATTGGGAGGCAGAGCTCGTTGCCCAGCCGGTTGAAGACGGAAAGATTGTCTATGATTTCCGCGTTTTCCCACCTATCGCCCCGGCTGACGTCTCCACCCAGCAATCGCGCGAAGTAACGGTGGCGGCCTTCCTCTCCAACATCAAGCTGGAGAGCATTCGCCAGATCACTGTGCAAGGCGCCAGCAACGCCCGCACCAGCCGCCGCTAACCTTTCAGGGCTTCGGCTTTTCCAGCCGTAGCGGCAAGGTGACACGGAACGCAGCCCCCCATTGCCCCGGCAAGTAGCTGATCGTACCGCCCAGATTGGCCATAACCTCGCGGCAGATCGCAAGGCCAAGCCCTGCCCCACCCGCTTTTGTCTGGTCGGTCAGGCGGGCAAATTTCTCAAAGATCAGCGCTTGCTGCCCCTTGGGAATACCGCTGCCATTGTCGATGAAATCCACCGTCACGCGGCCGCCCTTGCGCCGCACCAATATCCGCAATTCCGGTTTCTGGGCATCACAGTACTTGCGCGCGTTAGAGATCAGGTTGATGAACACCTGGGTCAACCGGTCGCTATCGGTGCGCAGAAAAATCTCTTCTCCCGGCAGATCGCGGTGAATGGTGAAGCTGCGCTCCGGCTGGGTATGGCTGGCTGCGGCAAGCGCACGGTCGATCATAGACCGCAGGTTGCTCAGTTCCAGATTCAACTGCACTGAACCGTTTTCCAGCACGCTCAGATCCAGCAGATCATCCAGAAGCCGCGTGAGCCGTTTGGTTTCCTCATGGATGACGCCGCCGTATTTCGCCACCAGTTCCGCAGGCAGGTCGCCTTCGGTCAAAATCTCGGAGAAGGCACGGATAGAGGTCATCGGCGTGCGTAATTCATGGCTGATCTGGCTTAGGAAGGCGTCCTTTTGCACCGAAAGCTGTGTCAGCTTTTCATTGGCATCGCGCAGCTGGCGGGCGGTGCGCGTCAGCTCTTCCTGCTGTTCTTCCAGCGTGGCGGAATATTCCATGATCTGGGCGGCCTCATTCGCCACAGCCATCAGATCCTCGACAGAAACCGCCGCGCGGCCCGCGATCTGGCTGATCATGGCATGGGCAGTCGCCGCGCCGACGGAACCTGCCAGGCGGCGCTCCAGTTGGTCGATGAAGCTGGCCGTGGGGTCTGGCAGATAACCGGCACGGCCTTGGGCACGGGCTTCGGCCTCAAAGAAGGTCAGGGCCTCGTCATCCCCCAAAATCCTTTGGGCCATGACCAGTAAATCCTCTGCCCCTTCGGCGCCCTGCACCGACCAGCCACGTGCCTGTGCGGCGTCCGTCTCGAACGCATTGACAAAAGCCGCCCCCTGCACCCGTTCAACCGGGCCGGGAAAGGTCAGCAAGGAGGCCACGCAGAACACAATCGTGTTCACTGCGATGGACCAGAACAGCGCATGTATCAGCGGGTCCATTCCTTCGACCCCGAACAGCGCCTGCGGGCGCAGCCAGTGCAGCCCGAATGGCCCTTCGGCCATCACCTGCGCGGATAGAACTGCATCCGGCCCGAAAGACGGCAGGAACAGCGTATAGGCCCAGACCGCAAAGCCGAGGCACAGCGCCAGCACCGCCCCCACCCGTGTCGCTCCGCGCCAGAAAATCCCTCCCAGCATTGCCGGCAAAATCTGCGCGACCCCGACAAAGGATATCAACCCGATAGAAGCCAGCGCCGCCGACCCGCCAGAGCCTTTGTAATAGGCATAGCCAAGCGCCAGAATCGCCCCGATGGACAGCCGCCGCGACAGCAGGACCAGCCGCCGCACATCGCCGGGCACGGCTTTGGCGGGGCGCAGCGACAACCAGAACGGCATCACGACATGGTTCGACACCATCGTCGCCAAGGCGATCGCTGCCACGATCACCATAGAGGTCGCGCTGGAAAACCCGCCCAGAAAGGCCAGCATCGCCAGACCGCCCTGCCCCTGGTTCAAGGGGAGCGTGAGAACGAACAGATCGGGGTTCGCGCCCTCTGGCATCACTTCCAGTCCGACCACGGCAATCGGCACCACAAACAGGCTCATCGCAAAGACATAAAGCGGAAAGGCCCAGCTTGCGGTCGCGAGATGCCGCTCGTCACTGCTTTCGACCACAAGCACCTGAAACATGCGCGGCAAGCAGATCACAGCCGCCGCCGACAGGAAAATCAGGCCGGACCAGCGCGAGGGGCGCATGTGCCATTCGGCCATCGGGCTGGCATCGATGCGCGCCAGAATGTCGGCAGGCCCGCCCGCGATGCCCCAGACCACAAAGACGCCCACCGCGATCAGCGCAACCAGCTTCACCACGGCTTCAACCGCGATGGCGGTGACGACGCCGGTGTGTTGTTCATTCGCATCCAGATTTCGGGTGCCGAACAAAATGGTGAACAGCGCCAACCCGCCCGCGACCCAGATCGAGGTAACCTCCCCATCCGGTTTCGCCCAACCATCCGCCGTGGCGCTGGCGAAAACTCCGAAAGAAAGGGTAACCGACTGTAACTGCAATGCGATATAGGGAGTAGCTGCCATGACGCAAATCACCGTAACGATGACACCCAGCAGGTTCGACTTACCGTAACGGCTCGAAATCAGATCAGCGATTGAGGTGACGCGGTGTTGCCGCCCGATCCGCACCAGTTTGCGCAAGACCCACCACCAGCCGACAAACACGATCGTCGGCCCCAGATAGATCGTCACAAATTCGAGCCCCGACCGCGCGGCATAGCCCACCGCGCCATAAAACGTCCATGCTGTGCAATAGACCGACAGCGACAGCGTATAAATCAGAGGAGAGCGCAACCACCCCGCCGCCCCCAGCGCGGCCCGACGCTCTACCACGAAAGCGACAAGGAACAGGAAGATCACATAGGACAGCGCCGCAAAGACGAGCAGGTTGAACGGCATTTAGCGGCTATCCTCGGCACCCGTCGGCGAAGGATCATCCGTTTCGGCCTCGTCGCTAAGGCCGCGGGCCAGCAGTGCCGCTGCGACGACCAGAAAAAGCCAGATCGCAAAGATATAGATCGCGTCAGAGGCCGTACGCCTGACATCGCTGCTGCTATCCCCCCAGAGCATCGGCAAAATGATCAGGAAACCGGCCAGCACCGGCAAAAGCCGCGCCGCGTCGCGCAAACGCCGCTGGCGGTAACTTCGCCGCGCCAGAAACAAGGGACGTTTCATTGCGCGCCCAATGCTCGAACCTTCGCCAGCATATCGGCGTTGGAAAACGGCTTGGTCATGAACATATCGGCCCCCATCTTCTCTGCTGTCTCGCGGTCACGGCCCTGCCCTTTGGCCGTTAGCATCAGCACGCGCAAATTGGCGAATTCGGGCAAGGCACGCAATTGGCCAAGAATGTCAAACCCGCTGATGCCCGGTAGCATCACATCCAGTATAAGCACGTCCGGTCGCTGTTCCTGCACCACCTGAACCGCCCCTTCACCGCCCGCAAAGGTACTTACCTGCCAGCCATCGCGGGTCAGGATAAAGCGGATCGCCTCTGCGATATTGGGTTCATCCTCTATCAACAAAACATGCTGCCCCATGCGGCGTCCCCTCTTCCCAGACCGATGCGGTATGGCCCGAGTATTGCGGCTATCAAACCCGCTGTCAAAAGATCATCATCCTGTTTCGGTCATGATCGACGGCTCACGCCGCGCGATGCAGGCTGCCCGCGGGCAAATGCGGCATGAACTGCCAACGCGCAAGAGCGGTGGAGCGTCAGGGGCAGGAACAGCGGCGAGGGGTGCGATAAGCATCGCCGCATCGCGCAATTCCGGCCCGACAAAGCCCTGCGGGTGCTGTACGGCGCAATAGGCGCGCAATTGATAGCGGCGCGGGGCCAGCCCCGGCATTTCGGCCAGCGCTGAAATCGGTTGCGATGGACGTGCCAGCGCAGAATAGAGCGGCCAAAGCGCACAGGCAGAGCCGTGGCGCGGCAAAGTGAAGCCCTCCACCGGTTTACGCACCAAAAGCGCGCCGGAACCATCGCAAACCACCAGACCCTCCCTGGCGTGTTTGCGAAAGGCGAGGCGACG
>JBFHGI010000191.1:0-5251 GCA_041583175.1 Pseudorhodobacter sp.
GTCCTAAGCCAGATGGATATTGCAGCGGGCATCATCGCGGGCGAACGGGCTGGCGGACGGGTGACCACCGTGGCGCTGGACGCGATGAAGTTCATCAGACCGGTGCGGGTTGGCGATGTCCTATGTATCTACGGACGCGTAGTGCGGGTGGGGCGCAGCTCTATGGGGATAGAGATAGAGGCATGGGTGCGTCGAGGGCGCATCGGCGAGCGTGAAAAAGTGACCGAAGCCATGTTCACCTTTGTCGCAATCGATGACGAAGGCCGGCCAAGGGAGGTGGGGGCATAGGCCGCCCGCCGGGGTTAAGCAGACCTATCAAGGGGGAATAACTCAGAAAAAGCCGAATGCGTAAAGCAGGATAATCACTATGAGTGGAACCCCCATAAACCAAGCAATGATACCTTTCATGATCTTCTCCAAAAGCTGTTACGACGCATAAACGCCCCTGCAGCGGTTTGGTTCCTCTTCGGCCAAGAGGCGGAGATTCTCGTAGGGCGGGTTTTCACCCACCCTACGGATATTGTTATGCTCAGCGCGAGAAGCGTTTGTACTTCGCCCGTTTCGGCTCCAGTGCATCTGGCCCCAAACGGCGCACCTTGTCCTGCTCATAGGCTTCAAAGTTACCTTCGAACCATTCCACATGCGCGTCGCCTTCAAAGGCGAGGATATGGGTGCAGAGACGGTCCAAGAAGAAACGATCGTGCGAAATGATGATTGCGCAGCCTGCGAAATCCTCGATCGCCTGTTCCAGCGCTTGCAGGGTTTCCACGTCCAGATCGTTGGTCGGCTCATCGAGCAGCAAAACGTTTCCGCCAGAACGTAGCAGTTTCGCCATGTGCACGCGATTGCGTTCACCGCCCGACAAAAGGCCCACTTTCTTCTGCTGATCGGTGCCTTTGAAATTGAACGAACCCGCATAGACCCGGCTGTTCACATCCATATCGCCGAGGTGGATCACCTCTGCCCCGCCAGAAATCTCTTCCCAAGCGGTGGCGTTCGGGTCCAGCGCGTCGCGCGACTGGTCGACATAGGCCAGTTGCACGGTATCGCCCAAGGTGATCGTGCCTTCATCGGGCTTTTCCTGGCCCGTGATCATGCGGAAGAGGGTGGATTTACCCGCGCCGTTCGGCCCGATCACACCGACAATCGCACCCGGCGGCACGGTGAAGGTTAGATCTTCGATCAACTGCTTGTCGCCCATGTGCTTTTTCAGGCCGACAACCTCGATGACCTTGTTGCCAAGACGCTCACCATTGGGAATGACGATCTGCGCGGTGGTCGCGCGTTCCATGACCGTCTGGCCCGCCATCTCGTTATAGCGCGCGATACGGGCCTTGCCCTTGGATTGCCGCGCCTTGGCACCGGAACGGATCCATTCCAGTTCCTTTTCCAGCGCCTTTTGCTTGGTCTTGTCCTCGCGCGCCTCTTGCTGCATCCGCTTGGCCTTCTGGTCCAGCCATGCGGAATAATTGCCCTCGTAGGGAATGCCGCGACCGCGGTCGAGTTCCAGAATCCAGCCGGTGATATCATCCAGGAAGTACCGGTCGTGGGTAACGATCAGGATGGTGCCCTTGTAATTGATCAGGTGCTTTTGCAGCCAGGCGATGGATTCGGCGTCCAAGTGGTTGGTCGGTTCGTCCAGAAGCAGCATGTCCGGCTCTTCCAGCAGCAGCTTGCACAGCGCCACGCGGCGGCGTTCGCCGCCCGACAGGTCTTCGACATTCGCATCATCGGGCGGGCAGCGCAGCGCATCCATCGCAACGCCGACAGAGGCTTCCAATTCCCACAGGTTTTGCGCATCGATCTGGTCTTGCAATGCGGCCATCTCCTCGGCGGTTTCATCCGAGTAGTTCATAGCCAATTCGTTGTAACGCTCTAGAATCGCGGTCTTTTCTGCCACGCCCAGCATCACGTTTTCTTTGGCTGTAAGGTTCGGGTCGAGATAGGGCTCCTGCGCGAGATAGCCGACTTTGGCCCCCTTGGCGGCCCAAGCCTCGCCCTTAAAGTCCTTGTCGATGCCCGCCATGATCTTCAGCAGGGTCGACTTACCTGCACCGTTGACGCCAACGACACCGATTTTGACACCGGGGAGGAAGTTCAGTTGAATATTCTCAAAGCATTTCTTGCCACCCGGATAGGTCTTTGACACGCCGTCCATGTGGTAGATGTATTGATAGCTGGCCATCGGATGTTCCCCGCAAAATCTTCGAATTCGGCCCGTAGATAGTGACTTTGGAGGCCGGGGGCAATGCGCGCCGCGCTTTCGCCTCGTGTTTGCGCATTTTCAGCTTGATGATGCGCGCGCTCGCTGTCACGAAGCCGTGAGGTGTTTCGGCAGTTCTTAAGAGAAGCATGCGAAGACATAAGCGTACTTTATTCGCGGTGATGCGGCTTTGGGCGATTGTCCTTGGCCTGTTTGTGCTTGTCGGTGGGACCACGCCGCCGCAACCAGCGCCTACTGCCGAGCAAGAGATTTACGCGTTCCTGATGGCGCAAGGCGCTATTTGTGGCGGTGGACCGACCGATGCGGCCAAATGTGACCACCAGTGCTGTTTGGTCGTCTCTGCCAAGGCGCTGCTGCCCGAAGCAACCTGTCAGCCCCAAGCCGGTCTTCGCGGGGATTGGCCGTCGCCAGGCAATTGTTCTGTTGCGCCCTCCTTTGCGGGCCATTGGCCGCCAGCGCGTGGCCCCCCTGTTTTCACTGTCTGAGAACGTTTGAATTTTTGGACAGGCCGGGTTTGACGCCGTGCGCGCGCCTATGGGCCATGAAAACACGAAGGAAAATATGATGAAGACTCTGATGACCTCTGTCGCGTTCGCGATGGGTTTTGCTGCGACATCGGCTTTTGGCCATGCAACGCTTTTGACAAAAGAAGCACCCGCCGGCTCTTATTACAAAGCCGAGATTGCCATCGGTCATGGCTGCGATGGCGAAGCGACGCAAAAAGTTCGGGTCGAGGTTCCGGAAGGTATGGTTTTTGTGAAACCAATGCCAAAGGCGGGCTGGACGTTGGAAACCGTTGAGGCTGATTATGCATCTGCGGTGGACAACCACGGCACTGCCGTCACCAAGGGCGTGAAACAGATCGTCTGGACAGGGGCGCTGGAGGATGCCCATTATGACGAATTCACGTTCCGCGCCAAGATACTGGACACGGTTCCCGCCGACAGCACGCTTTACGTCAAAGTCGTGCAGGAATGTGCCAATGGGACTGCCAACTGGGATCAGATCCCGGCAGAAGGGCATGACTCGCATGCTATGGAAGCCCCGGCCCCTGGCGTCAAAGTGACCATGGGCGCACATCACCACTGACGGAGCACATGTCGAGGCGGGATTTCTGTCCCGCCTCTTCGCCTACCTGTCTTCGTCTGTCGCCATTGTATCGGTGGCTGGTTTCGGTTCAACATGGCCTCGGGGAAACA
Organism: Pseudorhodobacter sp.; assembly: GCA_041583175.1. Taxonomy (GTDB): domain Bacteria; phylum Pseudomonadota; class Alphaproteobacteria; order Rhodobacterales; family Rhodobacteraceae; genus Pseudorhodobacter. The sequence goes on from JBFHGI010000191.1 coordinate 3,424, forward strand.
ACGGGTTACGGTAAGGGGCAGAGGGGGACGATGCGGCAAGGCTTTCCAATCGCGACCAAGGGATTGGTCATTGGCCTTCTGGGCGGGTCGTTTGATCCGGCGCATGAGGGCCACGCCCATCTGACCCGGGAGGCGTTGAAGCGTTTCGGTCTGGATCAGGTTTGGTGGCTGGTTTCACCCGGGAATCCGTTGAAGGCGCGGCAGCCTGCGCCGATGGCGGATCGTTTGGCGCAGGCCCGCGCCGTCATGGACCATCCGCGCGTCAGGATTACCGATATCGAAGCGCGGCTTGGCACGCGCTACACGGCGGCGACGATCGAGGCATTGCGGCTGCACTACCCCGGGGTGCGGTTTGTCTGGTTGATGGGGGCCGATAACCTCTTGCAGTTCGACCGCTGGGATCGCTGGCGTGACATTATACATATGGTGCCGATTGGCGTGCTTGCTCGACCCGGAAGCCGGATCGGCGCCCGCCTGTCCAAGACTGCCGAGATATTCTGGGGCGCACGGTTGCCCAAGTCGCAGAGCCTGTTGTTGGGGAGGGCCCCCACGCCGCGCTGGTGTTTTTTGAACATGCCGATGCGGGATATTTCGTCGAGCGCAATCCGGGCGCGTGGGGGCTGGCGCGGGAAAGCGTAACGCGGGCGTTGGCTTTGGAAGGGCCGAACGCCGGGAGGTTATTGGTTTGGACCATGCCGTAAGCCGGGGGGCCAGCCCCCCAGACCAAACCGAAAGCGGGGGGGCCAGCCCCCCGCACCCCCCGGGATATTTTTGACCAGATGAAAACCGCGTGGGGAAAAATGCCGGGCTGTGACTGGACGCGGTGGTCGGGGTTGGGCTAGGTTCGGCAGCGAGAATTGGGGGCATGGGTGATGTATTCAAGACGTTGGGTTCTGTCGGCGCTATTGGCCGGTGCCGCTGTTCCGGGCTGCGCGGAGGCGCCGTCCCGGTCCCCGCGGCCGGCGTCGCGGCCAGGGTCATCGGGGGCGAGTGCGGGCGGTGGCGGGGCGATTGCGGATGCGGCCGGTCTGGGTGGTACTGTTGGTTTTGTCGTCATGGAGACGGGGTCCGGCAAGGTGCTGGAGGCGATGAATGAAGGTGTTGCGTTGCCTCCTGCCTCTGTCGCCAAGGCAATGACGACAATTTTTGCCTTGGACCGGTTGGGCCCGAATTATCGCTATACGACACGCGTCATGGCGACCGGACCTGTGCAGGGCGGGCGCTTGCAAGGCGATCTGATCTTGGTGGGCAGCGGGGATCCCAGCCTTGACACAGATCGCTTGGGCGAGTTGGCCGCCGGGCTGGCATCGCGCGGGGTGAAAGAGGTTTCCGGACGGTTTCTGGCCTATGCGGGAGGCATTCCGCATATCGACGAGATTGACCGCGATCAGCCCGATCATGTCGGATATAATCCGGCCATTGCGGGTTTGAACCTGAACTACAATCGCGTCAATTTTGAATGGAAGCGTGGCGGTAAAGGTTATGCTTTGTCGATGGACGCTCGCGGCAAGCGGTTTATTCCTGCCGTTTCCATGGCCAATGTGAGTGCTGTCGCGCGCGATGCACCTTTATTCACCTATAAGCGCGGGCAGAACCGTGACCAGTGGACTGTGGCACAAAGCGCATTGGGCAAAGGCGGTAGCCGCTGGTTACCTGTGCGCCATCCGGAGCTTTACACCGCCGAAGTGTTTGCAACCTTGATGCGGGCGCATGGTCTGCGCTTGCCTGATGTGTCTATGATAAGCGGATTGCCGGCAGGGACGGTTTTGGCCGAAAGCCGGAGCGAGCCCTTGTCGGATGTGATGCGGGATATGCTGAAATACTCCAC
>JBFHGI010000192.1:0-5240 GCA_041583175.1 Pseudorhodobacter sp.
AGCCGAAAAATTAACGCCGACATTGGGCACGTGCAGACCGGCCTTATCCCAACGGACCAAGGCCGCCAAGGCGTGATAGAGCATCACCTCGCCAAGGCGCTCTGAGAGGCCTGCCTCTTCTATCGCGGGCAAAAACTCTGAGGGCGGGACGATGCCGTGATCAGGGTGGTGCCAGCGCGCCAAAGCCTCAAACCCTGAGATAGCGCCGGTGTCGGTGCAGATCTGCGGTTGGAAGTGCGGGCGAATGGCACCTTCGTCCAAGGCTGCCTCCAATTCACTGCGTTTTGCGTCCCGATCCGCACGTTTGCGTGCCATTGACGGGGTATAGGCGCGAATGGCCCCCGGCCCGTTGCGCAACGCCTCATCTGCGGCGACTTGAGCGGCATCCAGCAAAGACGCGCCTTGGGGCAGGGGAGATTTCGGACCAAGGCAAAAGCCAACAGAACATGTGACATAGAGTTTTGTTGCGTCGATGCTAATGGGTGGGGCAAGAGCCGATTGTAGCCGGGCCGCAACCTGAACCATACCTTCAAGATCGATCCTGCGGATAGGGGCGAGGGCGATTGCAAAGCCCCCGCCTTCCAGTCGTGCAACAGTGTCCCCTTCGCGCAGGATGGCGCAAAGCCGCTCGGCGCATCGCGCCAGCACTTCGGTCTGTGCCGCGCGCCCATGGCGATCCAGCAGCACATCGGCGTCATCGAACTGGATAACAAAACAAGCTGTGGACCTGCCAGAGATGTTGGCATCCCTCAACACTCGATCCAGCACTTTGGTGATCTGGGCACGCAGAGCAAGCCCATTCAGCGCGTCAGGTAAGGGTTGGTCACTCGTGTCAGCGGCCCGGAACGCACCGGCGAACGTAAAAAGCAACGGCAGGCCGAGTGCGGTCATCATCATGATCGCTTCTCCCCCTGCCCAGAAAGCACCGAGCGACAATGCTGGTAGAAAGACCAAAAGTTCTGGTCGGCGCAGCATCTTTCCCCAACGTTTTGTGAGGTCAGCCCAGTCAATCGTGGCGACTTGTTTTGAGTGTTCGCGCATCTAGCATCCCTTCGGCTGACCCGGAGCAGAGTGCTCCATGCCTTGGCGAAGGTATCGCCCGTAGGTTTTGTGAAAAGTTAACGCTCTCCCATAAGTTGCTTACAATTCGAGTAAACACAGCAATCAATGGGCTGGTAAATCCCGAGAAATGCTCAGGCTATTGAAGCAACATGTAGAGAGGTTCATCTCAAGTCGGGGTGGCTGAAACGGTTAGGGTTTCTGGGCCGTTTTGGGCGGAACCGGATCATAACCGGAGCCACCCCAAGGGTGGCAACGGCACAGGCGATGGGCCGCCAAATAGCTGCCTTTGAAGCCACCATGCGTTTCCAGCGATTCAAGTGCATAGGCAGAGCAGGTGGGCTGAAACCGGCAGCCATGGCCGACCCAAGGGCTGAGTAATAGGCGGTAGGCGCGCACAGGCAGGGCCACAATATGCGCCAGCGGGGTCATTTGCGCGGCCCGTTTGCGGTGCTATGAACACGGATCAAAGCGTTCTCCAAATCCGTCAGCATCATATCAAAATCTCGCTCGATCGTTGCCGTCGGGCGCCCGACCAGAACATAAAACCAGCCGGGGCGGGCAGACCCCGGCAACACGGCCGGTGCTAGGGCCCGCAAACGACGCTTGGCACGATTGCGCGCCACCGCATTTCCCACCTTCTTGGAACAGGTAAAACCTATGCGGACAGTCTGGCTGTCATCGCCGCGCGCGCGCGCCTGAAGCAGGAACCCTTGGGTGCCCTGACGCCGTGCCGAGGCGGCGCGCAAGAAATCGCTTCGCTTGCGCATGACTTCAGGTTTCGTGGGAGCCGCGCAAACGGAAACCGCCGAGAGCGATTGGGTCGGGGCATCAATGCCTTTACCCTCTGCCTTCGGCGGTGTCATTTCAGTCGTCCTTCAAAAAGCAGGGCGCCGTCAGGCCCCGGCCAATCAGGCCGAAAGCTTCTTGCGGCCTTTTGCGCGGCGGTTGTTCAAGACAACGCGGCCACCCTTGGTTGCCATACGGGACCGAAAGCCATGGCGCCGCGCACGGACCAGGTTCGACGGTTGAAAAGTGCGCTTCATCGCGGTTCTCCATCACAGGTGCGGCCAACAGGTTTCGGGCGGGATTCGCCGCAAACGCCTTGGTCGCGCTTATTCGAAGCCCGTCCTTTACGCATCCCTTAGCCCCAAGTCAATTCGCTCTGACCGAATTTCCTGCAACATTTCGCGCTTATGTGCCCCGAAACGGCGGCATCCATGACACATATGTTACAACATGCCGCGAATTGATGCCAATTCCGTCACCATGGATCAACCACGCGTGAGGGGCCTGTCGCAAAAAAACCGAAACGCGCATCTTGACGCCATAACCCCGAGGATGCTTGCGGAGAAAGTGATGACAACAATGCCCCTAGACGCCCAAAGAGACAATAAATCCAAGTCAGGACTGGCCAGCAAACTGCCAATTCTGGTGATTCTGGGCGTGGCCGCAGTGGGGGCATTCCTGCTGCGCGATCAGATAAGCTTTGCCGCCCTGGCCGAGAATCGCGAGACATTGATTGCCTTTCGCGATGCCAACTACCTTCTGGCGATGCTGGCCTTTATAGCAGCATATGCCGCCATTGTCGGTTTTTCCTTGCCGGGGGCCACGATTGCGACGCTGACAGGGGGCTTCTTGTTCGGCACCTTTCCCGGCGTCCTCTTTAACGTAACCGCAGCCACTTTGGGCGCGATTGCGATCTTTCTGGCCGCGCGTAGTGGCTTTGGCGCGAAATTCTCGGAAAAGATCGAGGGCAAGGGCGGGGCTGTGGCCAAGCTGCAAGCGGGGTTGCGTGAAAATGAATGGTCGGTGCTGTTCTTGATGCGGCTTGTGCCTGCGGTGCCGTTCTTTCTGGCCAATCTGATCCCGGCCTTTGTCGGCACAAAGCTGTCGCGCTTTGCGATCTCAACGTTTCTGGGCATCATGCCGGGAGCCTTGGTCTACACCTCGGTCGGGGCGGGCTTGGGCGAGGTCTTTGCCCGTGGAGAGACGCCGGACCTGTCGATCATCTTCGCCCCACATGTATTGGGCCCGATTCTGGGGCTGGCAGCGCTGTCTGCCTTGCCCATTCTTCTTAAAATGCTTCGCAGGAAAGACGCCTGACTTATGGAACAGATCAAAACCGATATTTGCATCATTGGTGCAGGCTCTGGCGGGTTGTCGATTGCGGCGGGTGCCGTGCAGATGGGCGCAAGTGTTGTGCTTATCGAAGGCGGAGAGATGGGGGGCGATTGCCTGAACGCAGGCTGTGTGCCTTCCAAGGCGCTGATTGCAGCGGCGAAACACGCCCATGCCATGACGACGGGCGGGGCGTTCGGCATCACTCCCACCACGCCAGAAGTGGATTTCGGCGCGGTGAAAGACCATGTGGCGCGCGTGATCGAAGGCATCGCACCAGTGGATAGTCAGGAGCGGTTCGAGGGGCTCGGCGTCCGTGTCATTCGCGCTTGGGCGAAGTTTGACGGGCCGGATGCGGTGATTGCGGGTGATCATCGCATTACGGCGCGGCGATATGTGATCGCCACGGGGTCCCGACCCTTTGTGCCGCCTATTCCCGGTGTGGATAGCGTACCCTATCAGACAAATGAGACAATTTTCGCGCAACGCGAGAAACCGGAGCATCTGATTGTCATCGGCGGCGGGCCGATTGGCATGGAAATGGCGCAGGCGCATCGGCGTTTGGGCTGTGCCGTGACCGTGATCGAAGGGGCGAAAGCCTTTGGTCGCGATGATCCCGAAACTGCAGCCGTGGTTTTGAAACGGATGCGCAGCGAAGGGGTTGAGGTGATAGAGGAAGCGCCTGTCGTGCGGATCGGTGGCACGGTGGGCGCGATAGAGGTGGAGATCAAGGATGGCCGGACCGTCAAAGGCTCTGACCTGCTGATGGCCGTCGGGCGGCAGGTTTCGCTTGAGGGGCTGGATCTGGAAAAAGCAGGCGTCGCCTATACGCGTAAAGGTGTGACGGTGGGCGCGGATCTACGCTCCAGCAATCGGAAGGTTTACGCTGTGGGTGATGCCGCGGGGGGGCTGCAGTTTACCCATGTCGCTGGCTATCACGCAGGCGTTGTCATTCGGCAGATGCTGTTCGGCCTGCCTTCCAAAGCCAGCACGGCACATATTCCTTGGGCAACCTATACAGACCCCGAATTGGCCCAGATTGGCCCGACCGAGGCCGAGGCACGGAAACTACACGGCGAAGCACTGAAGGTTGTGAAGTTTGAATATGCCGAGAATGACCGCGCGCAGGCAGAGGGTAAGACCGAAGGGCTGATCAAGGTCATGGTGGTGAAGGGGCGCCCGATCGGTGTTTCCATCGCAGGCGCGCAGGCGGGTGAGTTGATCGGGCTTTGGGCGCTGGCAATTGCGTCCAAACAGAAAATGGGGGCGATTGCGGGGACCGTCTTGCCCTATCCGACGTTGAGTGAGATTTCAAAGCGGGCCGCTGGGGCCTATTTTTCACCGACATTGTTTGATAATCCAATGGTGAAGCGGGTAGTGGGGCTGGTGCAGCGCTTCTTGCCCTGAAGTCGGATTGGATTGAAACGGCCGGGGCGGGCTGCCTGCCTTCCCCGGACCCCTCCCGGGGATATTTGTGACCAGATGAATGAGGGTGAAGGTGTGGGGGTAGAACGGTCAGGCTTTCTGAATACGCTTTCCGGGCGGTTCCTGATGCTGACCGTGGTTTTTGTCATGTTGGCTGAAGTTCTGATCTTCGTGCCTTCAATTGCGCGTTTTCGGGAAGATTATTTGTTGTTGCGGTTGGAGAAGGCGCAAATTGCGTCTTTGGCCTTGCTGGCAACGGACGGGATGTTGAGTGCGGAGTTGGAAGCGGAACTGCTTTCCAATGCGGGTGTTTTCAACGTTGTGCTTTGGCGTGACCAGATCCGGCAATTGATCCTGTCCTCGCCGGTGACGGAGGAAATTTCTGCGACCTATGATCTGCGGATGGCGACGCCGCTGCATCTTCTGCGCGATGCGCTTGTGGTCTTGGTGGATCGGCAAGACCATGCGGTGCGGGTGATCGGCAATCCGGTGCAAGATGCAGGCTCGCTGATCGAAGTGACGATGCCGACAGCGCCCTTGCGGTTGGCCATGATTGACTATGGTTTGCGCATTCTGGCGCTTTCGGCTTTAATTTCGATTGTGACGGCGGGGATGTTGTTTTTCGCCGTGCGCCG
>JBFHGI010000193.1:0-5216 GCA_041583175.1 Pseudorhodobacter sp.
ACCGAATAGGCGCGGGTTTCCGGCATCGAGCGCGCCCCGAGGCCAGAGCCTTTGTCGGTATCATCATCGCTGAATACAGCCAGTTGCACCGGCGCATCCCGCATTCCCGACAGTTTCAAACTGGCGTAAAGCTTCGCCTTTTCCGTGGCATAGCCCGCCAAGGCCTCGGCGTTCGCGGCCTCGAAATTCGCCAGGGCCGCCGCCCGCGCGGCGTCACTTTCAACCGAGATCACGCGCCACGGTTCGGACAGACCGACTGACGGGGCCAGCGAGAACGCAGAAAGGCAGCGGTCCAGAACCGCTGCCTCAACCGCGTCGGTACGGAAGCGGCGCACATCGCGCCGCCATCGCATCAGATCGCGCAACTCGGCCTGAAAGGCCTTGTCATACTGGCCTTGCACGGAGCAAGCCGCCGATTATTCAGCGTCAGCCGCAGCTTCTGCCGGTGCTGCATTGCGGGCAGCTTTCTTGGCAGTCAGTTCAGCCATGCGCTTGCCGGGAACAGCCGCTTTCGGGTTGTTGCGAACCTTCTTCTCACGCACGCCAGCCGCTTCCAGGAAACGGGCCACACGGTCGGTCGGCTGAGCGCCTTGACCCAACCAGTACTGAACGCGCTCCAGGTTCATTTTCACGCGATCTTCAGAGTCTTTGGCCAGCAAGGGGTTGTAAGTGCCCAGTTTTTCCAAGAAACGGCCATCGCGCGGCATACGGCTGTCAGTTGCAACGATTGCATAGTGAGGGCGCTTTTTGGAACCACCACGGGCAAGACGGATTTTCATGGACATTGTGTAGTCTCCTTAGGGTTTTGGGTAGGGCGGGTAAAACCCACCGTTGTTTGATTATTTCTGTAGTTTTTCGTGATGCCTGATGACTTCGGAAATGATGAAGGTCAGGAATTTCTTGGCAAATTCAGGGTCGAGATCGGCTTCTTTCGACAGCCATTCCAGCCGCTCGATCTGGCGCATCTCACGGTGCGGGTCGCTTGGCGGCAGATCATGTTCGGCTTTCAGCTTGCCGACGGCCTGAGTCTGTTTGAACCGCTCGGCCAGCGTGTAAACCAGAATGGCATCCAGCCGGTCGATGCTGTCGCGATGCTCTTTCAGCAGCGCGGCGGCGCGGGTTGCGTCTGTGGTCATCGCCAAACCTTTCCGAAAGATGAACACTCTGGAAAACCACCAGAACCATACCAGAAACGCACCAGAGCGGCACACGCCGGCTCAACCTGCTTTTGGGGCGGAAAAGGAAAGCTCATGGTCATTTCTTTTTCATCAATCCCGACAGACCGGGGGGCAGGCCTGCGCCGCCGCCAAGTCCCGGAAAACCGCCGCGCCCCATGGCACCGCCCATCCCAAGCCCCTGCTTCATCCCGCGCGCGGCTTCTTCCATCTGCTCGGGCGTCATCTTGGACGGGTCGGGCATGCCTTTGCCGCCCATCATCTGCTTGATGGCTGCTTTCATGCCGCCACCTTTGCCCATCTTCTTCATCATATCGGCCATTTGCTTGTGCTGTTTCAGCAAACGGTTCAACTCCTGAACCTCCAACCCTGCCCCGGCGGCGATCCGCTTTTTGCGGCTGGCTGCCAGCAGGTCGGGATTGGCGCGTTCCTTTTTGGTCATGGAGTTGATCAGCGCGATCTGGCGCTTGAGCATGGTATCATCGAAACCCGCCGCCTCGGCCTGTTTTGCCATTTTGCCCATGCCCGGCATCATGCCCATCAGGCCCTGCATGCCGCCCATTTTCATCATCTGTTCAAGCTGGCCCTTGAGGTCGTTCATGTTGAACAGACCTTTGGCAAAGCGCTTGGCCATCCGCTCGGCTTGTTCAGCCTCGAAAGTCTCTTGCGCCTTTTCCACCAGCGCGACGATGTCGCCCATGCCAAGGATGCGGCCCGCAACGCGTTCGGCCTCGAACGTTTCCAGCGCGTCCATCTTTTCGCCGAGACCGACGAAGCGGATGGGCTTGCCCGTGACCGCGCGCATCGACAGCGCCGCACCGCCGCGACCGTCACCATCCATACGGGTCAGCACGACACCGGAAATGCCGACCTTGCCGTCAAACTCGGTCGCCACATTCACGGCGTCCTGGCCGGTCAGACCATCGACGACCAACAGGGTTTCGCGGGGCTGAGCGATGTCACGCACGGCCTGCACTTCATCCATCAACACCTGGTCGATGTGCAAACGGCCTGCGGTATCGAGGAACACCACATCATAGCCGCCCATCGCGGCCTGGGTCTTGGCGCGCTTGGCAATCTCGGGCGCGGATTGGCCTTTTACAATAGGCAGGCTGTCAACGCCGATCTGACCCGCCAAAATCGCCAACTGCTCCATCGCCGCCGGACGGTTGGTATCCAGCGAGGCGAGCAGCACCCGCTTGCCCATCCGGTCCTTCAGGCGCTTGGCCAGCTTGGCGGTGGTGGTGGTTTTCCCCGAGCCTTGCAAACCGACCATCAGGATCGTTGCGGGCGGGTTGTCGATTTTCAGCGCGTCCGGCTCACCATCGCCAGCCAGAACCTTGATTAGCTCGTCATGAACGATTTTGACGACCTGCTGGCCCGGCGTCACCGATTTTGTCACTTGCTGGCCTGCAGCCTTGGCGGCGACTTTTTTCACGAAATCCCGCGCCACGGGCAGCGACACGTCTGCTTCCAGCAACGCCACGCGCACTTCGCGCAGGGCGGTTTCGACATCGGCCTCGGTCAGCGCACCTTGCTTGGTCAGCCGGTCGAAGACTCCGCCGAGGCGTTCCGAAAGATTCTCGAACATAGGCTGCCCTCCTATAGGCTGTTGCAAAAGGCCGATATAGGTACCGGCGGCGAAAGTGCCAATGCAAGGCGGCACCCGTGGGCGCAACGCGCTGACGGATGGCGATCCCGGCAAAAGCCATGGGACCGGAAGCTTTGAACTTCCGGAGAATTGTGGGGCTGATAGGCCCCCACGCGGGCAGAGTCAAGCCTTGCGCGCTGAAAACGCCGGATTGGGCCGCTGCGGTATCAGCCGCAGGAAAACATGCGCAAGCTTGAATAATTCGATTCAGCTTGACCAAATTCCGCTCTAGTCTGGTCCTTGTTGGGTTACAAGGAATGTGCGCGTGGACAACTGGGACGAGATCAAAACCGCTTATCAGGTCGCCCGCATGGGCACCGTTTCCGGGGCGGCCGAGGTGCTGGGCGTGCATCACGCCACCGTCATCCGCCATATCGACAGTCTTGAAAAGCGTCTGGGCGAGAAGCTGTTCCAACGCCATGCGCGCGGTTATACCGCCACCGAAGCGGGCCGCGATCTGTTGACCGTCGCGCAAGCGACCGAGGATCAGTTTGCGCAACTGGCGAACCGGATCCGGGGCCATGGTGAAACGGTGTCGGGCGAGTTGGTGTTTACCTCCATCGCCGATATCAGTGGCGAACTCGCCAAGGTTCTCGTCGCTTTTCAGGCCGAATATCCGGACCTGACAGTGCGGTTTCTGACTGGGCAACGGCTGTTCCGGCTCGATTACGGCGAGGCCCATATCGCAGTGCGCGCCGGTGCCGCCCCGTCAGAGCCGGATTATGTCGTGCAGCCCTTCCTGGTTCTGCATCACGGGCTATACGCTTCGCCCATCTATGCGGCGGCAAACGGGTTGCCCAAGACGGATGCCGATCTGGCAACGCATCGTTTTGTGGTCAGCGATGACGTGGAAAGCCGCGCGCCGTTTTACCATTGGCTGCGGGGTCTGGTGCCACCCGAGGCGATGAGCTACCGCGCGACAGAGCCGGCACCGATCTATGATGCGATCAATGCGGGGGCAGGTTTGGGCTTCATGTCGCGGATCGCGGCGATGCATTATCCCGATCTGATCGAGGTGATGCCGCCGCGCCCCGAATGGGCAGCAAATCTGTGGCTGGTCACCCATGTGGACCTGCACCGAACGCTGAAAGTGCAGCGGTTTCTGGCCCATTTGAAAGAGGCGGCGGCCCAATGGCAGAAGCGCTAGGCCTTGACGGGTTAGCGTTGCCCACTCTGGCGCAGCCGCGTTTCCAACTTTCGCAGGGCCAGTGAAAGCGTGATCGTCATCGTCAGATAGACCAGCGCCACCACATTATAGGTTTCAAAATAGCGGAAATTGCCCGCCGCCGTCACCTTGCCCAACTGCGTGATATCGGCCACGCCCAATACCGAGACCAGACTGCTGTCTTTCACCATTGCAACAAAATCATTTCCCAAAGGCGGCAAAATCACCCGAAACGCCTGCGGAAATATCACAAATCGAAAGCGGTGCCAGCGGGAGAGGCCCAGCGCCTCGGCCGCCTCGATCTGCCCCTCCTCGACCGAAGCCAGCCCTGCACGGAACACCTCGGCCAGAAAGGCGGAATAGGCGATGGTCAGCGCGATGATGGCCCGCCAGAGCAATGAGAAATCGCGGTTGCGCAGCGGGTCAAAGCCCAGCGGCCCCGCAATCCAGTTCCACAGCTCCACCAAGGCGGGGGCGAGGGCGAAAGCCACATAGAGCAACAAGACGATGATCGGAATGCCGCGCACCAACTCTATGTAAAGACGCGCAAATTGCCGGATCACCAGAAAGCGCGACCCTGCGGCAAGGGCCAGCAGCAACCCAAGGCTTGCAGCCATGCCAAAGCCGACCAGTGTGACAAACAGCGTGATGCCGATGCCCTTGGACAGGGTTTGCAAAACCTGCGCGTAAAGGTCATCTGACAACACGCGCCAGAACAAATAGCTGCCGATCCCGACAAGGATCAGCAGCCAATAGGGGAAATCACGCTCTGAATTCGGAGATTTGCGCACGGTGGCTTGATGTTAGCCGCCGACCTTGAAGTCGAGGAACCACTTCTTGTTCAACGCCTCCAATGTGCCATCGCTTGCCATATCGGCAATGGCGGCATTGATCGGCGCCACAAGCTCGGAGCCTTTGGGGAAGATAAAGCCGAAATCCTCGGCCCCCAGCTTGTCGCCTACAATTTTCAGGGCGCCTTCACTGGCCGCGACATAGCCGTTGCCAGCCGTGCCATCTGTCAGTACCAGATCGACATCGCCATTGCGCAGCGCCTGCACGCCTGCGCCGAAAGTTTCAAACATCTTGATGCGCGGGTTGGCCTCATTGCCATCCAGCACCTCATAGACGCCGACATAGAAGGGTGTGGTGCCGGGCTGGGCAGCCATCAGCAGGTCTTCATCGGCAGCAAATCCGGCAGCATCGGCAAAGCGTTCCTCATCGCCGC
>JBFHGI010000194.1:0-5209 GCA_041583175.1 Pseudorhodobacter sp.
AGCTGATCGCCCCGACCGGGCTGAACGTGCGCAGGTCATACTTCACCGGCGCGTAATTGCCGTGCCACGCCACCACGTCCAGCGGCGAATGGCCGATGCGGGTTTCATGGAACTGCCCGCACCATTTCACGATGACGCGGCCGTCGCAGTCGCGGTCCTCATACGCCGCCACGGGCGTCTTGAAATCACGCGGGTTGGCCAGGCAATTGGCCCCGATCGGCCCGCGCCCCGGCATGTCGAACTTCTGCCCGTAGTTTTCACAGACAAAGCCACGCGCGGGGCCGTCCAGTAGCTCTACCCGATAGACCAGCCCGCGTGGCAGGATAGCGATTTCCTGCGGGGCAAGGTCTATCACGCCCAACTCGGTGCAAAAGCGCAAGCGGCCTTCCTGCGGCACGACCAGCAATTCCGAATCCGCCGAGTAGAAATAACTGTCCACCATGCTTTGCGTGACCAGATAGATATGGCTGGCCATGCCCACTTGGGTATTCACATCACCCGCCGTAGTCATCGTGCGCATACCGGTCAGCCATGTTAGCGCGGCATCGGAATGGGGAACCGGGTCCCAGCGGTATTGGCCAAGGCTGATGACATCCGGCTCCACGCAAGGCGCGGTTTTCCAATAGGGCAGGTCCAGTTTGGTAAAGCGCCCGGTATGTTTGACCGATGGGCGGATGCGGTAGCACCATGTCCGTTCATTCTGGTGGCTTGGCGCGGTGAAAGCGGTGCCGGAAAGCTGTTCACCGTAAAGCCCGTAATTGCATTTTTGCGGGCTGTTCATGCCCTGCGGCAGCGCCCCCGGCAGCGCCTCGGTTTCAAAGTCATTGCCAAAGCCGGGCATATAGCCGGGGGTGGTTCCAACAGGGCTAGGGGCAGTATGGAGTTTGCTCATGGGGTGGCCTTTCGCAAAAGTTCCTGTTCGGATAATAGTTGAAAATGTAACTAACAAGGGGTTTGCGGGCCAATGAAGACGGAACCGGATTTCGATCTGCGCCAATTCCTGCCCTATCTGTTGAACCAAGCGGCAGAGCAGGCCAGCCTCGGGTTTCAGACGCTCTACAAAAGCCGCTCCGGGATGCTGCGCACCGAATGGCGGGTTCTATTCCATCTTGGCCGCTATGGCGAGATGACAGCGAAAGAGATCTGCGCGCGGGGGCGGCTGCATAAAACCAAGGTGAGCCGCGCGGTGGCAAAATTGGAAACGCGCCGCTTTTTGCAGCGCCATGTTTCGCCCGAGGACAAGCGCGCCGAACATCTGAAGCTGACCTCTGCGGGGCTTGCTGCCTATGCCGATCTGAGCGCGCAGGCACAGGAATTTGACCGCAAGCTGACGGCCAAGCTGACCCCCGCGCAAGATCAGGCGCTGCGTCAGGCTTTGCAGGTTCTGGCAAAGCTCTGACCGGCGCTGACGCGGCCTTGCGGCCCAGATGGCAGCCCAAACCCCGGTTTTCGGGGCTTTGAAAGCCGCGCATTTAATGGCATCAATCGGGGGGCAGGGTGACTGGTGGTGAATAGGTGCAAGACTAAGCGTTTTTGCGCGAAAACGGGGCAAAGTGTCGTTATTTTCCTGCGCAAGCGCTGTGAAATGCCGGAAAAGCACCGGAGCGGGCAATCAAGGGGGAAATGCAATGACCAATCGGCGAATGATGTTGGGGGCACTGGGCGGCATCGCACTGGCTGCGCTGGCCGCGACCACGGCACTGGCGCAAGAGGTGACGCTGAAGCTGCACCAGTTCCTGCCCGCGCAATCCAATGTTCCAAAGCTGATCCTGGATGTCTGGGCCGATAATGTCGAACGCGACTCGCAAGGCCGGATCAAGGTGGAGCGTTACCCCTCGATGCAGCTTGGCGGCGCCCCGCCGGAATTGATTGACCAGGCGATTGACGGCGTGGCCGATGTGATCTGGACTGTCGTGGGTTATACCCCCGGACGCTTCCCCCGCGCCGAGGTGCTGGAATTGCCCTTCATGGTGTCGGATGCGCGCGCGGCTTCCTACGCCTATTGGAAGCTCTTTGATGCACATCTGAAAGATACCGAGTTCAAGGATGTGCATGTGCTGGGAACATGGGTGCACGGTCCGGGCCTGTTCCATACCGCCGATCCGGTGGAAACGCCTGCCGACCTGCAAGGTATGAAAATTCGCGGGGCCTCGCGCATGGTCAACATGCTGTTGGAGGCTTTGGGAGCAGAGCCAGTGGGCATGCCTGTGCCTTCGGTACCGGAATCCTTGTCCAAAGGTGTCATTGATGGGGCGACCATCCCGTGGGAGGTGACAGGCTCTCTGAAAGTGCCGGAACTGGTGGAAAACCACACCGAATTCGAAGGCCCCGCGCTCTATAACATCACTTTCGTTCTGGCGATGAACAAAGGCGTTTACGAAGGCCTGCCTGCCGATCTGCAAGCGGTTATCGACCAGAATTCCGGCTTGGAATTCTCGGTCTTTGCGGGCGGCACGCAATCAGATGCCGATGCGCCCGCGCGTCAAGTTGCGGTGGATCGCGGCAATACGATCATCACCATCAGCAAGGAAGAGGCCGCAAGCACCTGGTTGCCCCTGGTGGAGCCGATCTATGCCTCTTGGGTGGCGGATATGCAGACCAAAGGCATCGACGGTCAGGCGTTGATCGACGAAACCCGCGCGTTGATGGCTGAGTTCGAGGCTAGTAACTAAGCGGCCCGCAGCTTTTCGCAGCCCCTACGAAGGCCTTTGATGCAGCGCTTTTTCCGAACCCTCGCACGCAGCTTTGCCTATCTGGGCGGGGTGATGCTGTTGGCCTTGATCGTGCTGACCTGTGTTTCTGTGCTGGGGCGCAAGCTGGGCGATCTGCTGCATGGCATGATTGCGCAAGGTCAGTTTGCGGGGCTGGCGCAGGCCTTGCTGGATGCAGGCATCGGGGCGGTGAAAGGCGATTTCGAACTGGTCGAGGCGGGGATTGCCTTTTGCATCTTTGCCTTTCTGCCCCTATGCCAGTTGACGGGCAGCCACGCGGCGGTTGACATCTTTACCTCAAGGCTGCCGCCACGCCCTGACCGCATTTTGCGTGCGGTGACAGAGGTGGTGTTTGCCGCCGTTCTGGTTCTGATTGCGGTGCAGCTCGGGGCGGGGATGCTCAGCAAGATGCGCTCGGGCCAGACGACATTCTTGCTGCAATTCCCGCTGTGGTGGGCCTATGCGCTCAGCTTGGCGGGGGCTGTGGCTGCTGCTGCCGTTGCGGTCTATGTCGCCTTGGTGCGGCTGGCCGAGGCAGTTGTGAACCGCGCCATCCTTGACGTTGAAGGGGCGGAGCATTGAGCGATCTGGCAATCGGCCTTTGGTCGTTTCCTGCCCTGCTGGGGCTGATCTTCCTGCGGGTGCCGATCGGGCTTTCGATGTTTCTTGCGGGTTTTGCGGGGATGATGCTTGTCGGGGGCGGGCCGGGCGTAGCCTTCGCGCGGTTGAAGTCCGAAACCTTCACAAGCTTTTCCAGCTACTCACTGTCTATCGTGCCGATGTTCTTGCTGATGGGCCAGTTCGCCACGCTGGGCGGCATGTCACAAGCGCTGTTCAAGGCTGCGGAAAGCTGGCTCGGGCATCGGCGGGGCGGGGTGGCGATGGCGGCTGTCGGGGCCTGCGCGGGCTTTGGTGCGATATGCGGATCGTCTTTGGCCACTGCCGCCACGATGGGGCGGGTGGCACTGCCAGAGCTGCGGGCCTATGGCTATGCAGGCGGCTTTTCCACGGCGACATTGGCGGCGGGTGGCACGCTTGGCATCCTTATCCCGCCTTCGGTGGTGCTGGTGATCTATGCCATCCTGACCGAGCAGAACATCGCCAAGCTGTTTCTGGCCGCCTTTGTGCCGGGCCTGTTGGCCGCGCTGGGCTATGTGCTGGTAATCTCGCTTTATGTCCGGCTTTACCCCAAATCGGCAGGGCTGCGCCCGCGAGTGGACTACGGCGAACGCGTTAGGGCGCTGGTTGCTGTCTGGCCTGTCTTGCTGGTGTTTCTGGCCGTGGTGGGAGGCATCTATGGCGGCATCTTCACCCCGACCGAAGGCGCGGCTGTCGGGGCGTTTGGCACCGGGCTGATCGCATGGATGAAAGGTGGGCTCCATCGCGGCACATTGGCAGAGAGCTTTCTGGCGACGGCGAAATCGACCGCGATGATCTTTTTCATCGTGCTGGGGGCGGCGTTTTACAACGGCTTTCTGGCGCTGACCCAAGTGCCGCAAGAAATCGCGGCATGGGTCGTGGATCAAGGCTTCAGCCCTTGGCTGGTGCTTGTGCTGATCCTGGTCTTCTACTTGCTGCTCGGCTGTTTGATGGACAGCCTGTCGATGATCCTGCTGACGATCCCGATCTTCTGGCCTGTGGTGCAGGGCCTCGATTTCGGCTTTGTCACCATGGCCGAGTTGCACGCCGCCCGCGCGGCAGAAGCTTTCGCAAAGGGCCTGACCCTCGCCCCGGATATGCTGGACGGTATCCAAACCGCCTTGGCCCAAGGGGCGGAACTGACCCGCGAGCAGATCAAGGCGCTGGGGCTGCGCGGTGTGAGTGACGGTGCTTTGGCGCGCATCAACCTTGAACAAACCGCCATCTGGTTCGGCATCCTTGTGCTGATCGTGGTGGAGGTGGGGCTGATCACCCCGCCTGTTGGCATGAATCTGTTCATCATCAACACGATGGACCGCGATACCCCTATGCTGGAAACCTATAAGGCGGTGCTGTTCTTTGTCGCCTCCGACATCCTGCGTGTGGCGATTCTGGTGGCCTTCCCGGCGATTACGTTGTTTCTTGTCGGCTGGTAAAACATAGGAACAGGCCCCATGAAGATTGATGAATTCGGCGTTGAAATCTGGATGAACGCCTATGAAAACGAATGCACTCTCAATCTGGCCGAAACCTGTGTGGAATCGTTGACGGTTGCGGAACTGCTGGAAATCTGCGGCAAGACCGACAGTTTCATGGCAGAGATTCTGCCGATGAAGCTGACTTACGGCGCGATTGAAGGCTCTGACCGGTTGCGCGCCGCGATCTGTGCGATGTACCAGCGCCAGACCCCGCAGAATATTGTCGTGACGCATGGCACGATTGGTGCGAATGCCTTGGTGCATGAAACTCTGGTCGAACCGGGGGACCGTGTGATTTCGGTCTTGCCGACCTATCAGCAGCATTATTCCATCCCCAAAAGCTATGGCGCGGATGTGCAGATCTTGCCGCTGCATGTGCAA
>JBFHGI010000195.1:0-5178 GCA_041583175.1 Pseudorhodobacter sp.
ATCACGCGCATCCAAGGCGGCAGCTCCGCTGCCCTTAATGCATCGCGGGTCAAATGGTCTTTTTCTTCGACGACCAGCAAGATATCCAGCAAGTCGCGCGGATAATCGAGCCTATCGAGGCGTCGGATCAGGCGCTGGGCGATGTCCCCCTCTTTGAACAGGGCGACCATGATGGAAACGGTGGGCAGGCGCGCGATGATCGGATCGGGCGGTGGCGGTTCACTTTGGCGCAAGGCGGCGAAAACGGCGCCGGCGCGCAATGCTGTGGATAGGGCCAGCGTAAGGGTTGCCCAGAATGTAAAGGCCAACGCCATGAAAGCGGGCGACAGCCAGAACCCGAAGCCGAACAGGCCCAACAATAGGGAAACCTTTAAGGCCAGCCCATCGCGCCCCCAATTGCGGCAGCTTTCCGATGATGCGACACGATTTTCGGCGGCATGGTTCAGGGCGTGTGAACGGGCTTTCAGAATGGCGTTCTCGATTTTCGGGGCTGGGGCAATAGCCATGACAACCGGACCGAAAGCCGCGGTGAGCCTTTTGTAATGACCGGCAAATTCTTCTGGATAGGCCGTGGCGACGATGACTGCATCGCCGATGCGCTGCCACGGGATCAACCCTTCGCGCAGACAGGTGGCGGCCCCGATCTGGTCAATCAGACGGGGGTCGGCAGGATGTGCCAACGGATCCACCAAGCGCACATTCCAGTGGCGCGCCTGCGCCTCATAGAGAGCGGCCTCTTCGATCACTTGCCGGGAAATTAGAATATCGCACAGCCGCCCCCGATGCCGCGTTTGCAAGGACAGTGCGTGCACTAGATCATCCGCAGAGATAAGCCCGTCCCGCAAAAGGGCTACCCCGAAACTGCGCCGTGAAGGGACCGTCAGTGTAAAGCGCTTACCGCCATCGGCTTTAGGGGAAACATCTGTTTCAGAATTGCGCGGTGCTTGCGGTTCCCCAGGAGGCACCGGATCAGGCGACAAAAATGGAAGTGATGCTGTCATAAAGCCCCCATATGCCTAGTCTTGCGGGGGATGTATTAACAGCAGGTTAACCATTGAGTTTTCTGCAGTTTATTCAGAAAACTGCGGAAAATCGCTTCTACTATTGGTGATATGAATGGGCCGTGCCACCAGATGTGGGGCGGCCCGAATTCACGTCTCACGCTGCGCGGCGGGCCTTCATGGCTTCGGCGAATCGCTCGAACAAATAGTAGCTGTCCTGCGGGCCGGGGCTGGCTTCTGGATGGTATTGGACTGAAAACACCGGCTTGCCTGTGACGGCGATACCGCAATTGGAACCGTCAAACAGGCTGACATGGGTTTCGCGCACGCCATCGGGCAGGCTTTGCGCATCCACTGTGAAGCCATGGTTCATCGAGGTGATTTCTACCTTATTGGTGTCATAGTCTTTGACGGGGTGATTTGCACCGTGATGCCCGTGGTTCATCTTGATGGTCTTGCCGCCAAGGGCCAGTGCAAGCATCTGATGGCCAAGGCAAATCCCGAAAACAGGAAGCTCTGCGGCCAAAACGCCCTTGATCATGTCAACAGCATATTCGCCTGTGGCCGCCGGGTCGCCCGGGCCGTTGGACAGAAACACACCTTCGGGCTTCATCGCCAGAACATCCTCGGCAGTAGCCGTCGCAGGCAAGACAGTCACGTCGCAGCCGGCGGAAGCCAAACACCGCAAAATGTTGCGTTTGGCACCGAAATCGACGGCAACAACACGCAAGCCTTCGCCTTCGCGTTTGCTATAGCCTGCAGGCCAAGCCCAACGCATCTCATCCCAACGGTAGCTTTGTGCGCAGGTCACGTCTTTTGCCAGATCGAGTCCCTCCAGCCCGCGCCAAGCGCGCGCCGCTGCAACCAGTGCTTCGATATCGAAATTCCCGTCCGGATCATGGGCGAGGGCGACATGTGGCGCGCCTTGCAGGCGGATCGCGCGTGTCAGACGGCGGGTATCAAGGCCCCCAATGCCGATACGCCCTTTGGAGGTAAGCCATTCGGTCAGCTCTGCCGTCGCACGCCAATTTGACGGGTCTGTTGGATCCCATTTCACCACCATGCCTGCCGCCACCGGATCGCCGGTTTCGTCGTCCTCGGGTGTTACACCCGTGTTGCCGATATGGGGGAAGGTAAACGTGACAACCTGACCTGCATAGGACGGGTCGGTCATGATTTCCTGATAACCGGTCATTGCGGTGTTGAACACAAGTTCGGCCACCGTCTGACCGGTTGCGCCAAAACCGCGCCCGTAGAAGATGGTTCCATCGGCCAGCGCAAGGCAGGCGGTGGGTTTTGCGGTGTTGGGATCGGAATGGGGCATGGTACGACTCTCTCTGGCCGGATTTCGCGGAGACTACGGGCCAAGCGCGCCGGGGTCAAGACATGGGCGTAAATGGAATTGTTAGTAATTACAATGTCTTGCAAATTTTCACCTTGGTTGCCTCGGCTTTCGCTTCGCGCTATTGTCGGCAGTTGCTGAAACTCTGGGGAAAGAAACAAGATGGTATTGCGTGATCGGCTGCAAGCAGCCCTGAAAGATGCGATGCGGGCACGAGAGGCAGAGCGGTTATCGACGCTGCGCCTGATCAATGCAGCGATCAAGGATCGCGACATCGCTCAGCGGGGAGAGGGCGGCGAAGGTTCGGTCTCGGATAGCGATATCACCGCAATCCTGTCCAAGATGGTGAAACAACGTCAGGAAAGCGCGCGCGTTTATGAAGAAGGTGGGCGGCTGGAACTGGCGGAAAAAGAACTCGACGAAATCAAGGTGATCGAAGAGTTCTTGCCGCGTCAGTTGGAAGGCGAGGAAGTTGATGCTGCGATCTCCGCGGCCATTGCGGAATCGGGGGCCAGTTCCATCCGCGATATGGGCAAGGTCATGGCTGTGTTGAAAGGCAAATACACTGGCCAAATGGATTTTGGCGCGGTTGGGCCACGGGTGAAGGACATGCTCGCCTGAGCCAACCCGACGGAGGCTGAAAGAATAAGCCCTGCACAAGGCTGTGCAGGGCTTTTTAGTTGAAATTGACTGGGTCAAATATGCGGAGGATCTGGGGACAAGGGAAAATCCGCCGCGCTCTTCCAAGTGCATGTACTGTGCGGGATGTTTGAATCAGCTTTGCGACAGTCGGGGGAAATTTAAGTAACGGTTTTACTGCGGGTTGTGCGACGGAGCTGCACTGTCCCGACTGACATGGGCGCGCAGTGCCTGGCGCAACTCCGGAGCGAGGGCTTTACGTTCTTCCTCCGACAAAAATGCCCCCAGCTCGACCAGACGCGGGCCACCTGCGAGGGTGATATATTCCGGCACAGGACCGCCTGTTTTATGTTGTTCGATGCGCACCCAATAGGCATTCGCCTCCCAATCCTGTCGTTTACCGTGCGGTCCGATGCGCGCGAGCTGTATGCGCGTATCATTCAACGTCAGGGTTTCGATGATCTCACCATCACGGTAGCTCCGCTCCAGCGCCCAATACATGCCTGAGACGGCGAGCACCAGAAAGGGGAGCAAGCCCCAAAGGACCGGCGATCCCAACACGGCGAGGAGTGGCACCGCGATCAGCAACGCTGTACCGCCGATAAACCAGACAAAGCCGCGCCGGGGCAGGGAGCGGTATGGCCACAGGTGCAGTACCTTGGTCGTTTCGGTTTCTGTCCATTCATAGGGCATGTGGGTGCTTTCGCCAGTGCGTTTTAGGGGGCGGAGCAAGATAGGGGCGCGCGCAACTTTACGGCGCTTGGTTATGGAAAAGGGCCCCAACATTGCTGCGAGGCCCTTTTCTGTCTTTCCTTTAGAGTGCCTCGCGCCTTAGTGAGCGTGGCCTTTGTCCCAGTCAGACTGCTTTGGAAGCTGCTCGAACGTATGCTCGGGCGGCGGGCAAGGCAGGGTCCATTCCAGGGTGTCCGCATATTCGTTCCAGTAGTTGTTTTCCGTCACGCGCTTACCGGCGCGCAGGGTGTA
Source organism: Pseudorhodobacter sp. (assembly GCA_041583175.1). Lineage (GTDB taxonomy): Bacteria > Pseudomonadota > Alphaproteobacteria > Rhodobacterales > Rhodobacteraceae > Pseudorhodobacter. The sequence goes on from JBFHGI010000195.1 coordinate 3,967, forward strand.
AACAACGATTCCGATGAAGAACACGAAGGACGCGAAGGACAGGAAGGCACCAAGGCTCGACCAGAAGTTCCAATAGGCGAAGGCCTCAGGATAGTCGATATAACGGCGCGGCATGCCCTGACGGCCCAGGAAGTGCTGCGGGAAGAAGGTCAGGTTTGCACCGATGAACATCATCCAGAAATGCAGCTTACCCGCCCATTCGGGATACTGACGGCCCGACATTTTGCCGAACCACAGGTAGATACCCGCAAAGATACCGAAGACGGCGCCCAGTGACATGACGTAGTGGAAGTGTGCCACGACGTAATAGGTATCGTGATACGCACGGTCCACGCCAGCCTGGCTCAACACGATGCCGGTCACGCCGCCAACGGTGAAGAGGAACAGGAAGCCAAAGGCCCAAAGCATCGGTGTCTTGAACTCGATCGAGCCACCCCACATCGTCGCAATCCAGGAGAACACCTTGATACCGGTCGGCACCGCGATGACCATCGTGGCCAGCATGAAATAGGACTGCTGGGTCAGCGACATACCAACGGTGTACATGTGGTGCGCCCAGACGACGAAGCCCAGAACACCAATGGCAACCATGGCGTAAACCATCGGCAAATAGCCGAAGATCGGCTTTTTGGAGAAGGTCGCGATGATCTGCGAGATGATGCCGAAAGCCGGCAGAACGATGATATACACTTCCGGATGACCGAAGAACCACAGGATGTGCTGATACAGGATCGGGTCACCGCCGCCAGATGCCTGGAAGAAGGTGGTGCCGAAGTTGCGATCTGTCAGCAACATGGTGATCGCGCCTGCCAGAACCGGCAAGGACAGCAGGATCAGCCACGAGGTTACAAAGATCGACCAGGCGAACAGCGGAACCTTGTGCAGGGTCATACCCGGCGTCCGCATGTTCAGGAAGGTCGTGATCATGTTGATCGCGCCCAGAATGGATGATGCCCCCGACAGGTGGACCGCGAAAATCGCGAGATCCATGGAGTAACCGCCTTCATTGGTCGACAGCGGCGGGTAGAGAACCCAACCCACGCCCGAACCCAGCTGGTCATTGCCCCCCGGCGAAAGCACGGATGCCACGGCCAGCGACGTACCCGCAACATACATCCAGTAGGAGAGGTTGTTCATCCGCGGGAAAGCCATATCTGGCGCGCCGATTTGCAGCGGCATGAAGTAATTGCCGAAACCGCCGAACAATGCCGG
>JBFHGI010000196.1:0-5156 GCA_041583175.1 Pseudorhodobacter sp.
GATCTGGGCTTTGTCATCACGCATCACCTGACGCGGATCATTCTGGTCATTACAGGCGCGCCTATTGCCGCGCGCCTGTTCGGGGTCACCAAACCCAAGGACTAGGCGCGGGGCTCAGCCTTCGATTGCGGTGATCATATCCACCCGGGTCGCATGGCGACCGCCCTCGAAATCGGCATCCAGAAACGCGTCGACAATATCCAACGCAAGGCCTTCGCCCAAGACACGCACCCCCAACGACAACATATTGGCGTCGTTGTGCTGGCGGATCATGCGAGCCGAGAAGGTATCGCTACAAACACCGCAGCGAATACCTTTGACCTTGTTCGCCGCCATCATGATGCCCTGACCCGTGCCGCACAGGATTATGCCAAAACGGCAATCGCCCGAGGCCACCCGATCAGCGGCCGCTGCCCCATGCTGCGGGTAAGGTGTGCTTTCCGGCGTTGTCGGGCCGATATCCACCGCTTCCCAACCGCGCGCCGTGATATGGGCCGCAATTTTCTGGCGCAGCTCGATGGCTGCGTGGTCGCTGGACAGAACGATGCGTTTGTTGGTGGTCATGGCAGGGGCTCCGGGTTCCAAAAGCAATGGTCTGGCTTGGAACAGGTGCGCGCCCTTTTGTCAATTCGCGCTGTCGCTGGCTTACAGGCGGGCGATCTGCGCGGCTAACACGTCGGCCAGAGCGTCCAGCCCGCTGTCGTCCAGTTTTTCGGCGTGATGCACTGAAACTGGTGGAGCGCTGCGGGCGCGGTGTTTCTCATAGCGTGGGTCATAGTGTTGGGCCATTAATGCTGCCGCAAGCAGATCAAAAGCGCTGCTCGCAGCCATGCCTTGCCATTCCGTGATCTGGTCAGCGGAATGCGCGGGCTTAAGCCGTGCTATCACTGCGGCCAGCCGATCAGGCTCCGCCACCAGATCCCCATAGGCCCGCACGAGATAGGCCGCCCGCGCCTCGACACTCGCCGAAATCGCCAGCCGCGGCGCGGTTTGCATGGCTTTCCATAGACCCGGTGGCAAGCGGCAATTCCCGACCTTGGAACTTTCTGCCTCAATGACCAGAACCTGCGCGGGGTCCATCCGGGTCAGAGCGCTGGCCAGCCCGCTCTCAAACGCTTTCTGGCTTGGTTGACCGCCCGCCATAGAGCCGAACAGGGACCCCCGATGATGGGCCAGACCTTCTAGGTCCAAAACCTGCAACCCGCGATCGGCCAACCGGCCCAGCACCTCGGTCTTGGCAGAGCCTGTGTTGCCGTCCAGCACAACAAGACGCCCGGAAAAGGGTTGGTTATGCAGGGCCTCGACGACCAGAGAGCGATAGGCCTTATAGCCGCCCGCCACCAGTTCCACCCGCCAGCCAATCTGCGACAGGATCGAGGCAAAAGAACCGGAGCGTTGCCCCCCGCGCCAGCAATAGACCAACGGGCGCCATCCGCCGGGTTTATCCGCCAGGGGCCCTTGCAGATGGCGCGCGGCATTCATGGCCACCAGCGCCGCGCCAACCTTGCGGGCACGAAACGGGCTGTCTTGCTTGTAGATCGTGCCGACCGCAGCGCGTTGGGCATCGTCCAGCACAGGCAGATTGATCGCACCGGGAATATGGTCCTCGGCGTATTCGGCAGGCGCGCGCACATCGATGATATCATCGAATTCAAGGGCAGGAATCTGTGCGAGTGAACAAAGGGTCAGGGCCATGCCCCAGCCATAACCTACCCGCCCTGCGGCGAAAAGGCGCCTTCTGCACCCTGCCGAATATCACGCGCAATTGTCTGAAGGGGAGGGGCGCGCTAAATAAGGATCATGAAGCCTTTCCTTTTACTTTGCCTCCTTGCGCTGCCCGATGCAGCGACAGCGGATGCTGCCCTGATTGCCGCTGCGCGCGGACAGGTTGGCGTGACGGTCACCTATGACCCGAGCTATCAAAGCCTCGCTTTTCCGAATGGCGATATTGCGCCGGATCGTGGCGTCTGTACCGATGTGGTCATCCGCGCACTGCGGCAAGCTTGGGGGATTGACCTGCAACTCGCGACCAACCGCGATATGAAGGCCGCGTTCAGCGCCTATCCCAAAACCTGGGGGCTCAAAACCACAGACCGGAATATTGACCACCGCCGGGTGCCGAACCTGCAAACCTTGCTGACCCGTGTGGGGACTTCCCTGCCTGTCTCATCCGATCCAGCGCAGTTCCAGCCGGGTGATATCGTGACATGGATGCTTCCGGGCAACCTTCCGCATATCGGCATTCTTTCCGATAAGCGCGCGACATCCCACCCTCTGGTCCTGCATAACATCGGCGCTGGCGCCCGGGAAGAAGATCGCCTGTTCGACTTCCCCATCACGGGCCACTACCGCATCAACGACGCCGCACTGCAACGCCTACACGCGCTCGGCACCCCCTGATTTCATCTTGGCAAAAATACCTGTCGCGCCCTGTGTTCCGAACGCAGCGTTGAAGGTTTCTCCGCCGTGTCAGAAGCCCGCTTCACAGCGTGCCAGCAGGGCGCCCAGCATCGCCTCGCAGCGTTCCAATTGTGCGATCTCGATATATTCATCGGGCATATGGCCCTGCACCATCGCGCCGGGCCCGCAAACAACGGTGGGCAAGCCCAAACGCTGCGCAAACATCCCGCCTTCGGTGCCGTAAGCCACCTTCAAATGAGCGTTCCCACCTGTCAGCCCCTTAACGAAACTTACAACCTCCGCATCCGCCGCGGTGCCAAGGCCGGGGTAATCCCACAGGCGCTCGATCTCAATCGCGGCTTCGGGGAAATCACCGCGCAGCGGCGCGACAATCGCCTCGGCAGCCTCTTCCAGCTTTGCGATCAATCGGGCGGGGTCATCACCGGCGAGCGAGCGGATTTCCATATCAATGACGCAGGAATGGGCGACCACATTCACCTGCACGCCGCCACTGATCTTGCCGACATGCAAGGTGGTATAGGGCACGTCGTAATCGGGATCGAATGGCCCTTCAACCGCGACCTGCGCTTGCAAGGCGCGCACGGCGGCGGTGAAATCCATCGCCAGATGGATCGCGTTCAGCGCATGTGGTGCGGCCGAAGAATGGCCCGCCCGCCCCGTACAGGTGACGCGTAGCGCGACCTTGCCCTTATGGCCGATGGCCGCATCAAGGCTGGTCGGCTCTCCCACGATGCACAGTCGCGGGGCAACGGGCCAGGTGGCCATCGCATCAATCATCGAGCCGACACCGCGACAGCCGACTTCCTCATCATGGCTGAGCGCGAGGATGATCGGCACTTTCAATTCGCGCTTGGCGGCTTTCAGTACACAGGCAATCGCGCAGGCATCAAAGCCCTTCATGTCTGTGGTGCCGCGCCCGTAAAGGCGGCTTCCCTCTTGCGTCAACTGGAAGGGGGGGCGGGTCCAGTCTTGGCCTTCGACGGGTACCACATCGACATGACCTGACAACACCACCCCCGGTACATCGCGCGGGCCGACCACGGCGTATAGATTCGCCTTCTCGCCCGTCTCGTCAAAGATCAGCGTGCTTTCAATGCCCGCCTTGGCCAGTTCCCCTTCGACGAAACGCATCAAAGGCACATTGGTCATATGGCTGACCGTTTCGAAACTGATCAACCTCTCAAGGATGGCACGCATGTCCATTGGAAAACTCCGCTATATGTCTTCCTGTCATAGCCCATGAGCAGGGCCGATGGCACCCCCAACCCGCCTAATCTTGCGCGCGCAGCACCTGCGCGGGACGTGCGTTGAGGGGGCGCCAGACAAAGGCCAAACCCGCGAGCAAGGTTGCCACTACACCGCCCATTACAATCGCAAGGGCCGAGAGGGGTTCGAACACGAAATCCACCTCCATCACGAAATGCATGACAGCCCAGCTCGCCAGCGCGCCCGCCGCAATGGCCACCACACCTGCCGCAGCCCCGGTCAGGGCGGCACGCAGGGCAAAGCTGCGCATGATCTGCGCGCGGCTGGCCCCAAGGGTTTTCAGGATCGCTGCCTCATAAATGCGGGATCGTTCCCCCGCCGCCGCCGCCCCGATCAGCACCACAAACCCCGTCAGCAAGGTCGCCCCCGCCGCCCAAGCAGTTGCCGTGGCAATGGCCGACAGCGCATCCGACACCCGGTTGATCGCATCGCGCACCCGCACGGCGGTGATATTGGGGTAAGCCCCTGCCACATCGCGCAGCAGTTGCGCCTCGGCGGCCTCATCGGCATAGACGGTGGCGATATGGGTATGGGGTGCCCCTGCCACGGCACCGGGGTTCAACATCATCACAAAGCCCATGCCACCCGTGGAAAAATCCACCTCGCGGAAGCTGGTGATCTCGGCTTCGATATCGCGGCCAAGGATGTTGACGGTGATCTTGTCCCCCAGTTTCAACCCGATCTCATCCGCTTCCTCCTGCGCAAAGGAAAGCTGCGGCGGCCCGGCGTAATCGGCGGGCCAAAAGGTGCCTCCCGTCAGTGTGGTATCTTCCGGCAGGGTGGCGGCATAGGTCACGCCACGATCGCCGCGCACCACCCAATGCTCCCCCGCCACCTCGCGCGCATCCACCCCGTTAATCTGGGTGACAACACCGCGCAGCATGGGCGAGCTTTCGACCTTGCTGACAGCCGGGTCGTTGCGGGTGCGGTCCAGAAAGCCATCAATCTGGTCATTCTGGATATCGACAAAGAAGTAAGACGGCGCAACGCTGGGCAAATCGCGGTCAATCGCCGCGCGCAGGTTGGCGTCAATCTGGCCCACTGCGGCCAGCACCGTCAGCCCCAGCCCCAGTGACAAGATGACCGAGGCCGCCTCATCCCGCGGGCCACCGATGGCGGCCAAAGCGGCGCGCAGACCAACCCGGCCCCGCGCAAGGCCCGAGCGTGCAAGCGCGCGCGCCGCCAAGCGCAGGCCCAAAGCCGCCAGCCACAAGATACCCAGCGCCGCCACAACCCCCGCCGCCGACCACAGCGCCAAAAGCATCAGCCCCGAAAGCCACGCAGCCCCGCCGATCAGCAGCACCACCAACAGCGCCATCGCCACCCAATGCACCCAAGCCGGCCAGGCCACCCTGCCTTCGCCGCCGCGATACAGCACCGCCGCGCGCACCTTTTGCACCCGCGCCAAGGGCCAGAGCGTGAAAAGCAGCGCCGTCACCACGCCGTAAAACGCGGCCTCCAGCAGCGGC